>NZ_JBFAAX010000702.1:0-3001 GCF_040639995.1 Actinosynnema sp. NPDC023658
CACGCGGGACCGGCGCGGGTCGCGGTACCACTGCGCCCGTCGTCCTGCGCGCGCCCGGTCGGGTCGCCGGATCTGCGGCGGCCCGACCGGGGGTGTCGGCGTTTCGTCGGACTAGCAGGGACTCAGCGAGCTGACCTTGTCGTTGAAGTCGTAGCGGGGGCCGATCGGTCCCGGCCCCCAGCCGGCCGCGATTCGCAGGACAGCTCCTCCGTGGTTGATGTTCTCGTAGAGGCACCAGATCCTGCTGGTCCGGTTCCACACGGACGAGATCTGGTCGTTGAAGACGAAACTGCCGATCGGCACGGTCAGGTCGGGCGATCCCGTCTGGAACCTGGCCCAGTGGCCGGTCCCGTCCGCGTGTTCCCAGACGCAGAAGTAGCCGGCCGGGCAGTCGGCGAAGGCCATCGCCCCCACGTCACCGGGCTGTTGGGCCTGCGCGACGGTCGGCGTGGTCAGCGCGATGACCGCCAGACCCAGGGCTGCGAGCACGGTTCGAATCCGATTCATGTCCCCTCCTCGGCGTTCAGTGATGTGGTGGCCACCGACCCGGGAGTTCCGCCCCCGCCGGCCGCGACAGCGCGGGTCGACCACCACCGACTCAGCGTCGAGGTCTGATCGTGTGAACCGCTGGCAAGGTTTCTGCACAGCGCCGCGTGAGCTGCTATGGCTGGTGACCGGGGAGGCGTGCAGGGCGGAGGAGATCGGTATGGCGGTGCTGGTGCGTCTGTTGGGGGAAGTAGGTGCGGAGGTCGGCGGACGGCGGGTAGACCTGGGCACCCCCAGGCAGCGGTGTGTGCTGGCTGCGCTGGCGGTGGACGCCGGGCGGGTGGTGCCGGTGGACCGGCTGGTCGAGCGGGTCTGGGGTGCGGACGCTGCACCGCGGGCCCGGGCAACGCTGCACGGCTACATCTCCCGACTGCGACGGGCCCTGGCCGGCACGGACGAGGTGGCGATCGTCCGCCGGTCGGGGGGATACGCCCTGGTGGCTGACACGGCCGAGCCGGTGGTGGACCTGTACCGATTCCGGGACCTGTGTGTCCGTGCCCGCGGCGAGGGCGGCCAAGTGGTGCCGGCGCTGACCGAGGCGCTGGCGCTGTGGCGCGGGGAGGCACTGACCGGTGTGCACGGGGAGTGGGTCCAGGCCGAGCGCGACCGGCTCGAACAGGAACGGCTGGCCGCGCACCACAACCTGGTTGACGCCCGGCTGCGTGCCGGGGAAGGCGGAGGACTGGTGGCCGAGCTGGCCGCGCGGACCGCACAGCACCCGCTGGACGAACGAATCGAGGCCCAGTACCTGCTGGTCCTGCACCAGGCTGGGCGGACCAACGACGCCCTCGCGCACTACCTGCAGTTCCGCATGCGGTTGATCGAAGAACTGGGCACCGAACCCGGTGCCGTCCTCCAGGATGCGCACCGGCAAGTCCTGGCCGCCGGCGCCGTTCCCACCGGCACGACACCGGACACGGTGCCCGGGCCGGTGGTGCCGCGTCAGTTGCGCGCCACGCCCGGGTCCTTCGTCGGCCGCCACGACGAACTGCGCCGCCTGGACGACCGCATGGCTCCCGTGGAGCCCGGTGGCGCGATGGTGATCTCGGCCATCACCGGTGCGGGCGGCTTCGGCAAGACCTGGCTGGCCCTGCGCTGGGCACACCGCCACCTCGCCCGGTTCCCCGACGGCCAGCTGTTCGTGGATCTGCGCGGCTTCGGCCCGGAGGGCTCGCCGATGGCACCGACCACGGCGCTGCGCGGTTTCCTCACGGCCCCTGGGCATCGAGCCGGGGTCGGTCCCCTCCGACGCCCACGCCCAGTCCGCGCTGTTCCGCAGCTCACCGCCGACAAACGAGTGCTCCTGGTGCTGGACAACGCCGCCGACACCGACCAGGTGGTCCCGCTGCTGCCCGGTGGTGCGGAGTGCGCGGTCGTGGTGACCAGCCGCAACCAGCTGGCCGGCCTGGTCACCGGTCACGGCGCCCACCGCCTGTCGCTGGGCGCGCTGTCCGACGGCGAAGCACGCGACCTGCTGGCCACCCGACGCGGCACGTCGGAGATCGACACCCAGAACGCGGTGGTCGACGAGCTGATCAGCCTGTGCGGCGGGATGCCGCTGGCCTTGAGCGTGATCGCCGCCCGCTCGCAGGTGCCGCTGTCCCTCGCGGCCGCCGAGCTGCGGGAGTCGGGACTGGCCGCGCTGGACGACGAGCCGCCAGCCAGCCCGCGGGCCGTGCTGTCCTGGTCGTTCCGCGCACTGACCCGGGAGCAGGCCACCGCGTTCGCACTGCTGGCGATCGCCCCCGGCCCCGACATCGGCCTGCCCGCCGCCGCCAACCTGACCGGTTCGTCACCCGCGGACACCCGGGCGGTGCTGCGGGACCTGGAACGAGCGTCGCTGCTGGACCGCGACACGCACGACCGGTACCGAATGCACGACCTCATCCGCGCCTACGCCACCGACACCGCACAACAACTGCCCGAAGGCGTACGGGACGCGGCGCTGCGACGCGTGATCGGCTTCTACGCCCACACCGCCCACACCGCCCACACCGCCGACCTGCTGCTGGACGCGCACCACAGGCCCGTCGGACTCGCCGCGCCCGCACCGGCTGCCCACACCCATCCGCTGCCCGACGCCACGGCGGCACTGGCCTGGCTCGACACCGAACGCACCACCCTGCTCGCCGCCCAGCACATCGCGGCCCTCCACCACGACCACCGCGCCGTGTGGTGGCTGGCCCTGTCCACGAACACCTTCCACCATCGGCGGGGCCACCGCCACGACCGCCTCACCCTGTGGCGAGCGGCCGCACACGCCGCGGCACACCTGCCCGAGCCCACGACCCTGATCGTCGCCCACCAACAACTGGGCAGCGCCTGCGCCGCCCTGGGCCTGTACGAGGACGCGGTCGGACACCTGGACCACGCCATCGGCCTCGCCGAAGAGCACGGCGACCCCTACCAGCAGGTCCACGCCCACCAGGCGCTCGCCTGGGTCCGGGGTGGGCAC
>NZ_JBFAAX010000703.1:0-2995 GCF_040639995.1 Actinosynnema sp. NPDC023658
GTGGACGGCCCGGCGCCGCCGTGCAGGACCTGACCCGCGCCCTGGACGTCGTGGGCGACGACCCGGACGTCCTGCTGAACCGCGGTATCGCGCACGCCGCGCTGAGCGACCCGGCGGCGGCGATCCGGGACTTCGACCGCGCCCTGGCGCTGCCGGACGCCGACGTCGCGGAACTGCGCTACCAGCGCGGCGTGTGCCTGCTGCGCACCGAGGAGCGGGCGCGCGCGGCGGAAGACCTGCGGGAGTGCCTGCGGCTGGGCGAGCACGAGGAGGAGATCACCGCCCTGCTGTCCCGCGTCACCACAGCCTGACCGCGTCACGCCGCCCGATCCGGGTCACGGCGCTTGACCCGCGTCACGCCGGCTGACCACCGGGGAGTCGCGGTAGCCTCCGGAACCCTCGGGGCCGGCCTTCGGCTGCCCCGGCGCAGGGGTGCACGGGGAGCGCGGGTGACATGGCTGACGAGATGTTCGGGCCCTACCGGATCGGCCCGCTGCTCGGGCGCGGCGGGATGGGCGAGGTGCACCGGGCCCACGACACCGCGCACGACCGGGACGTGGCGCTCAAGCGGCTCCCGCCCGCCTTCCACGACGACGCCGCCTTCCGCGCCCGCTTCCGGCGGGAGGCCCGGATCGCGGCCCGGCTGCGGGAGCCGCACGTCATCCCGATCCACGCCTACGGCGAGATCGACGGGCGGCTCTACCTCGACATGCGACTGGTCGAGGGCACCGACCTGGGCGACGTGATCGCGCGCGGCCCGCTGGAGGTCGACCGGGCGGTGCGGATCGTGGAGCAGGTGGCGAGCGCGCTCGACGCCGCGCACGCGGACGGGCTGGTGCACCGCGACGTCAAGCCGTCCAACGTCCTGCTCACGCCGGGCGACTTCGTGTACCTGGTGGACTTCGGCATCGCGCGCAGCACCTCGCCCACCGCCACCCACATCACGGCGACCGACCAGGTGGTTGGCACCCTCGACTACATGGCGCCGGAGCGGTTCGGCACCGCGCCGGTCGACGCGCGGGCGGACACCTACGCGCTCGCGTGCGTGCTCTACACCTGCCTGACCGGACGCCGGCCGTTCGAGGCAGTCAACGTGGCGGCGCTGATCCGGGCGCACCTCGACGCACCACCGCCGAGGGCCGCGGCCCTCAACTCCGCTGTGCCCGCCGCCCTGGACGACGTGATCGCCCGCGGCATGGCCAAGGACCCGGCCGCCCGCCACGAGAGCGCGAGCGCTCTGGCCGCCGCCGCCCGCGCCGCCACTCCCCCGACCCCGCCCGCGAAACCCGCACCCGCCGTCACCGACCGCCTGGCACCGGACGTCGACCAGACCGCCGCCGTGCCCCGATTACCGGGCGTGCCGCCACCCGACCGCACCACCCCGCTCGTTCCCGGCGCACGACCACCGGACGCGCCGGGCAACCGCCGCCTGGTGCTCGCCGCGCTCGCGACGGCCGCCGTCCTGGTCGCCGGCTACCTGGTCTTCAACGGCATCCCGGGCCGGTCCGGCACCGCCTCCTCCACCACCGCGAGCGCGGATCCGACGACCGAGCCGACGACGTCCACGAGCACGACCTCCGGCCCGAACCCGGAGGAGCAGAGCCTCTTCGGCTCCATGCCGGCGGTCTACCGGACCGGCGGCACCTGCGTCACCGAACCGCCCGACGCCGAAGGTGTGCTGGCGAAGTTCGCCTGCACCGGGAACTCGGCGTGGAGCCCCCGCTGGACCCCGCCGGCCCGCGCGGAGTTCCGCCTCTTCACCAGCCCCGACGCCCAGGAGAAGCACTTCCGGGCCCTGGTCGGCAGCCGGAACATCCCGCGCGACGACGACGGGCTCGGGTGCGGCCCGGACGGCACCCCCGAGCACTACTCGCCCTACCTGCGCGACGCGGACAACCAGCTCGCCGGGGACCTCATCACCTGCTACCTCGACGGCGGCACGGGAGTGCTGTGGTGGACCGACGTGCTCACCCGCACGACCGGCACCCTGGTCACCGCACCCGACGCCACCGGCGCGACGCTCGACTCCCTCCGCTCCTGGTGGGCGGCGAACATCCTCAACGGGAAGTGACGGCCGGTCGGTCCCCGCGCCGTGTGGCTGATCGCGCCGCCGGCCGAGGAGGTGGTGTTTCGGGGCGTGCTGTGGCGCGCGGCCCCGCCGACCTCGTGGCCGGTCAGACGGTGGTGAACCCGATCGTCGCGGCGTGGATCGGGATGGCGCTGCTCGACGAGACGCACGGCGCGGGCCGCGGCACGGTGGTCGCGCTGGTGACCAGTGCCGCCGTGTCGCCGGCCGGGATCGCCGCCGCCACCGGTCGGAGATCCGCTTCGGACGGAGATCGGCTCCGGGTGTGGGAGCGGCGGGGCGAGGTACCCTCGGGGCGAACGGGCGGATGTCCATTCACCCGGCCGGTTTCCGAGCTTCCATCCCTTTTTCACTCCTGTGGTTGATCCCCGAACGACTTTGTTGACGCAACCAGGTGGTTGCGATACGGTCGGCAACCGAATCGTTGCTACTCGTGAGAGGCCGTCATGGGTTTTCCTGATCGCATCGAGCGGACCGTGGAGATCGCCCAACCGCCGAACAAGGTGTGGGCGGCGCTGACCACGGCCGAGGGCCTCGGCTCGTGGTTCGGCGACGAGGCGGCGATCGACCTGCGCCCCGGCGGTTCGGCCTGGATGAGGTGGACCGACGGGCAGGCGACCGAGATGCGCGTGGAGAGGGTGGAGGAGCCCGCCGTGTTCGGCTTCACCTGGCACGTCTTCGGGATCCCCGAGGACGACCCGCGCCGCACCTACGTCGAGTTCACCTTGGAGCCGGTCGCGGAGGGCACCCGGTTGACGGTGGTCGAGACCGGGTTCGCGCAGCTGTCGGAGGACGGCTACCGGAAGGGGTACGAGTCGCACACCCAGGGCTGGGCCAGCGAGTTGGGTGAGCTGGTCGACTACCTCGACGCCGCCTGACGCCGATGCTGCCGGACGCCGAGGCGGTCGC
>NZ_JBFAAX010000704.1:0-2995 GCF_040639995.1 Actinosynnema sp. NPDC023658
ACCGCGCACGGCGAGTTCGCGTTCCTGTCCGCCTGCCACACCGCGCGCGGCGCCGCGACCGTGCCCGACGAAGCGGTCACGCTGGCCGGCGCATTGCAGTACCTCGGGTGGCGGCACGTCATCGGCACCCTGTGGTCGGTGGACGCCGCCAGCGCCGCCGCGGTGTCCGCCGACGTCTACCGCCGACTGGGCCGCGGCGGTGCGCTGGACCCGACGGACGCGGCGGTCGCCCTGCACGACGCCGTGCGCCGGCTGCGCGACGAGCACCCACGACAACCCGTCACCTGGGCGCAGCTGGTGCACTCGGGCGTGTAGAAGGAGGAGTGGTGGATCTGCCACAGGACGTGCTCGACTTGGGCGACCGCGTGTTCGGGCTGCTCGAAGACGGGCTGGACGAGGAGGCCGAACCGGAGCTGCGCACCCTGCTGCGCCAGGTCGAGCGCCACCTCGGCCGGGACGCGCCGGGAACCGTCGAGCTGTACGACGTCCTGGGCGGCGTGCTGTACCGGCTGCACCGGCTGCCGGAGTCCGAGGCGGTGCACCGCGAGGCGTTGACCCGGTACCGCCGCTCTCTCGGACCGGAGGATCCGATCACGCTGGCGTGCGCGCGCAACCTCGCCACGGCCCTGGTCATGCGCGGCGAGATCGAGGAGGGCACCACGTTGCTGGAGGAGACCTTCCGGCTGCTCACCGACCGCGAGGGGCCCGACGACCCGGACACGCTGATCACGGCCAAGACGCTGGGCTCGATCCTGTTCGGGCACTACGACCGGCCACGCGGCCTGGCCCTGCTGGAGGACACCCACGCGCGGTGTCTGCGGCTGTTCGGGAGGGACGACGAGCTCACCCTGGACGCGTGCAGCGACCTCGCGGCGGCGCTGTGGGAGTCCGACCGGCACACCGAAGCCGCGCAGCTGCTGATCGGGCTCTTCCAGGACTACTACCGGTTGGCCGGCTGGGATCACCCGTTGACGCAGCAGACCCGGGAACGCCTGTTCAGGATGGGCGTGCGGGTCAATTGAGGACCGTAGTCGTCCTCGATGCCCTCTAGGGTGGCGTCGTGATCGAAAAGCTGACCACCCGCGCGTTGAACCGGGCGACCCTGCACCGCCAGCTCCTGCTCGACCGGGTCGACCGCACTGCCTGCGACGTGGTGGAACACCTGGTCGGCATGCAGGCGCAGGAGCCGTTCTCGCCCTACTACGGCCTCTGGTCGCGGATCCGGTCGTTCCGGCCCGACGAGCTGGGCTCGTTGCTGCTGGACCGGCGGGTCGTGCGGGCGTCGCTGCACCGCGCCACGATCCACCTGGTCACCGCCGCCGACCACGGCCGCTTCGAACCGCTGCTCCGGCCGTTCCTGCACCGCAGGTTCGGGTCCTCGCCGTTCGGGTTCGTCCTGGACGGGCTCGACGCGGACGCGTTCACCGACGCCGTCACCGCGCTGTTGGAGGAGAAGCCGCGCACCCGGCGGGAGATCAGCGACCTGCTCGGCTCGCGGTGGCCCGACCACGACGCCACGGCGCTGGGTTACGCGGGCAGCTTCCTGGTGCCGTCCGTGCAGGTGCCGCCGCGTGCGGTCTGGGGCAGGTCGGGTGCGGCGGCGTGGACCACCGCGGCGCACTGGCTCGGACCGGCCGGCCCCGCCGCGCCGATGGAGGAGTTCGTGCGCCGCTACCTGACCGCGTTCGGACCGGCGTCGGTGAAGGACGTGCAGACGTGGGCGGGCATGAGCCGCCTCAAGCCCATCGTGGAGGCCATGGACCTGCGGGTGTTCACCGACGAACGCGGCCGGACGCTCTACGACCTGCCGGACGCGCCGCTGCCCGACGCCGACACGCCCGCGCCGGCGAGGTTCCTGCCCGAGTTCGACAACCTGCTGCTCGGCCACGACGACCGCACCCGCGTGATCTCCGACGAGGACTACCGGCGCGGGATCATCATCGGCGGCAAGCCGACGCTGCTGGTCGACGGCTTCGTGCACGGCACCTGGAAGATCACCCGCGACGGCCTGGACGTCGACCTGTTCCGACCGCTGACCGGTGGCCAGCGCGCCGACGTCGAGGCCGAGGGAGCCCGGCTGCTCGACTTCGCGGGCACGACCGGGGACGTGCGGTTGCACGGTTAGGGGCACGCCCACGACCTGCGCCAGGCTCGGTGTCAGGCGCGGTCGGCCCGCAGCGCATCCAGCTCGGCTTGCAGTCGATCGAGCTGTTGTTCCGCCCGTTCGGCGCGGACCAGGGTCTGGGCGCGGGCTTCCTCCAGGGCGTCGAGGCGTTCGCGGACGGCGCGTTCCACCTGGTCCAGGTGGGCGCGGTGGGCGTCGCGCTGGTCGGTCAGCTCGGCTCGGGCGCGGTCCAGCTCGGTGCGGGCGTCGTGGGCGGCCTGCTCGGCGCGTTCGGCCTTGACCCGTGCCGCGTTCGCCGCCTCGGCTTCGGCGCGGGCCTTCTCGACGCTCGCCTTCACCTCGTCACGCGCCCGGTCCACCTGGGTCTGCGCGTCCTGGCGTACCTGCTCGATCTGTGCCTGCGCGTCCGCACGGGCCTGGTCGACCTGCGCTTGTGCTTCGGCTCGGGCGCGTTCGACCTCGGCTTGCGCGTCCCGGCGGGCCTGGTCGAGCTGGGCCTGGGTATCCGCGCGTACCTGCTCGACCTCCCGCACCGCCTGCCGCCGAGCCTGTTCGGCGTGGGCGACGGCGTCGGCCTTGGCCTGCTCGACCTGCGTGTCGGCGTCCCGGCGGATCTCGTCGACGGCCGCCGCGGCCTCCACCCGGATCGCGGCGATCTCCTGTTCGGCCCGGGCGACGGCCGCGTCGGCTTCGGCCCGTGCGGCGTCCCGCTGTCCGTAGGCGGTCTCGGCGTCCTGTTCGGCTTGTTCGGCCGCGCGCACCGCGTCCTCGGTGGTCTCCTCGGCGGCCTGTCGCGCCTGGTCGGCGTCGCGCCGCCGCCGTTCCGCCTTCGCGACCGCGGCCTCCGCCTCGGCCACCCGCCGTGCGGCT
>NZ_JBFAAX010000705.1:0-2995 GCF_040639995.1 Actinosynnema sp. NPDC023658
AGGTCCGCCCGCACGGCCGCGGTGCGGTCGTCGCCCGCGAGCAGCAGCCGGCTGTGCGCGACCGCCACCGGGTCCTTGTCGACGTAGACCACCCGGCAGTCCGGCGCGACCTCCCGCGCGATCTCGTGCACGTTGCCCACGGTGGGGATGCCCGAGCCGATGTCGAGGAACTGCCGGACCCCGCGCTCGACCAGGTAGGTGACCGCGCGGCGCAGGAACGCCCGGTTCAACCGGACCAGGTCGCGCGCACCGGGCAGCACCGTCATCATCCGGTCGCCCATCGCCCGGTCGACGGCGAGGTTGTGCGCGCCGCCGAGCAGGTAGTCGTAGGTCCTGGCGACGCTCGGCACCGTCGTGTCGATGCCATCGGGTACCCAATCCAAGTCGCTCATGGCGCGCTCCGGGGCCTTTCGCGCTTTCGGGGGTCGGCGGACCCCGACATCCAACAGCGTGTGGGTCTCCGGCACCAGCAGATTGCACAACTTAACTCCAATGCGCGATCCCGCCGAGCCCGAACGGCGCATAGAGTGCACGCGGTCAACACTCGCGGCAACCAGGAGCGGCAATCGTGACCGCCAGCCCGAAATCAGGCGACCCCGCACAACGCGAGGTTCCTGCGGTTCCCGGTCGATTACCCCTGCTCGGGCACACCGCCGCCCTGTTGCGCCACCGCCTCGCGTTCACCTCGGACCTGCGGTCGCACGGCGCGGTCGTGCGGGTCTACCTGGGCAGACTGCCCCTGCACCTCGTCACCACGGCCGAATTGGCGCATCAGGTGCTCACCGTGGACACCGACAAGTTCGACAAGGGCATCTTCGTCGACAAACTGCGCCGCGCGTTTGGGAACGGGCTGGTCAGCACCAACGGCGATTTCTACCGGAGACAACGTCGGATGGTGCAACCCGCGTTCCACCGCCGCCCCCTGACCAGGTATTCGGAGACGATGACCGCACTGGCCGACGAACTGGCGAATTCCTGGCGGGATGGAAGAACTGTGTCACTCGATCGGGTGATGCAGGACCTCGCGATCTCGATCGTCGGCCGCACGTTGTTCTCCGCGGATTTCGGCTCGTCGGTGAGTGCCGGGATCAGGGCGCACACGCCGACGTTGATCCGGCTCGGCGTGGTCCGCGCGTTGTCGCCCGCGGTGCTGGAGAGGCTGCCGATCCCGGCGAACCGCCGCTTCGACCGGGCCATCGCGCACGTGCACCGGGTCGTGGACGACGTGGTCGACTCCGCGCGCGGGGACCGGGACGACCTGCTGTCCGCGCTGCTGAACGCCCGCGACGAGGACACCGGCGCGGCGATGGACCGGCAGCAGGTCCGCGACGAGGTGGTCACCCTGCTCACCGCCGGTACCGAGACCACCGGCATCGCGCTGGCCTGGCTGTTCCACGAGCTGGCCCGCAACCCGTCGGTCGAACGGCGGGTGCACGCCGAGGTCGACGAGGTGCTCGACGGCCGTGCGGCGACCGTCGCGGACGTCGGGCGGCTGCCGTACCTGGTCCGCGTGATCACCGAGGTGCTGCGCGCCTACCCGCTGTGGCTGATGCTGCGGCGGACCAACACCGAGGTCGAGTTGGGCGGCGTGCGGCTGCCGGCGGGCACGGAGGTCGGCTTCAGCCCGCACGCGCTGCACCACGACCCGCGCTACCACGACGATCCGGACCGCTTCGACCCCGACCGGTGGCTGCCCGAACGCGCCGCCGCCGTGCCGAAGGGCGCCTACGTGCCGTTCGCCGGCGGCCTGCACCACTGCCCGGGGCACGCGTTCGCCCACCTGGAGATCGCGATCGTCGCGGCCACCCTGGCCGCGCGCTGGCGGCTGGTGCCCGTGCCGGGACGCCCCGTGCGCCCCAGGGTGATCGGCCTGCTCTACCCGGACCACCTGCCCATGACCACCCGTTCCCGCTAGTCCACCCCCACGAGCCCGCTCACCTCACCCGTTCCGCCCACGATGGAGGTCGTCCCCCCTTGCGCTACTCGCTCGCCGCCGGCCTGGTGGCTCTCCTGGTGGCGTCGTCGTCGACGCCGGCGTCCGCCGCGGCCGGCACGACCTGCCGCGACGTCGACGCGCCGGTGACCGTCCTGGCCCATCGCGAGGTCGTGCACGGCACCCTGTGCGCCCCGGCAGGCGCGGACACCGTCCAGGTGCTGATCCCCGGGTCCACCTACAACAGCTCCTACTGGGACTTCCCGGACGGCAGGCACTCGTTCCGGGCGGCGCAGAACGCGGCCGGGATCGCCACCCTCGCCCTCGACCGGCTCGGCACCGGCCGCAGCTCGAAGCCGCTCGCCCTGACGTTGACCGCGTTCGTCCAGGCCGACGCCGTGCACCAGGTCGTGCAGGGCCTGCGGTCCGGCGCGTACGGGACGGGGTTCGACCGGGTCGTCGTCGGCGGGCACTCGCTCGGTTCAGCGATCGCCGTCGTCGAGGCGGGCACCTACCGGGACGTGGACGGCGTGCTGCTGACCGGCATGACGCACCGGGTGAACCCGGTGGGCGTGGCGACGGCGTTCGCGAACTTCCGACCGGCCAACCTCGACCGGAAGTTCGGGCTGCTCCAGCCGCTGGGCTACCTGACCACCGCGCCCGGCACCCGGTACGCGAGCTTCCACGCACCGGGCCCGCTCGTGCCGGACGTGATGGAGCTGGAGGAGCAGACCAAGGACGTGTTCTCCCCGACCGAGGCGGCCGACGGGCTCGGCGTGGCCGTGCTGCTGCCGTACAGCCTGCTGATCGACGTGCCGGTGATGACCGCCGTGGGCGGTCGCGACGGCGCCGTGTGCGGTCTGCTCGCCACGGACTGCTCGACGGCGGAGACCCTGCACGCGGCCGAGGAGCCGTACTTCGGCGGGCCGCTGCGGGCCTACGTGCTGCCCGACTACGGCCACTCGATCAACCTCGCGCCCGACGCGCGGGACTACTACTCGGCGGTCTCCTCCTGGGTGTTGGAGGAGGTGGTCCGCTGACCGGTGGTGCGGGGTCCGCACG
>NZ_JBFAAX010000706.1:0-2995 GCF_040639995.1 Actinosynnema sp. NPDC023658
TGGATGTCGGAGTAGCAGACCTCGGCCTTGTTGCGCTCCTCGTAGTCCGGCGCGCTGCGGCCCCACTGGTCGAACTCCGGCCCGGTGCAGTGGGTCTGCACGCTCGTGGCCCACATCACTGACCAGAACGCCCACGCGACGCCGCCGACGAAGTGCGCCAACAGCAGCAGCGGGATTCCGGCGTGCACCGCGATCGACAGCGGGATGAGGCCGTAGAGGGTCATCGCCAGCGCGCCGGCCGCGAGTGGTCTGGTCGGGCTGAACCGCAGGGCGAGCAGGCCTCCGACCACCGTCCCCGCACCGTTCGCGCTCAACGCGATGCCGTAGGCGTATGCGCCGAACTGGGAGGTCACCACACCGGAACCCAGCGGTACGAGCGGGCCGAACAGCAGCACCCCGAACAGCGCCCAGACCAGGATGACGCTCCACATCCAGGTTCGCGCCCGGAACTCGTGCCAACCGGTCCGCAGGTCGACGCGCAGTGAGACGACCTTGGCCACCAACGGGATCGGGGGTAGCCGCAACGCGAGGAGGCATCCGGCGCTGATCGCGAACGTGGCGGCGTTGACCGTGTAGACGGTACCGGGGCCGAACAGGGCGATCAGCGTGGCGGCCAGCGCGGGGCCGAGCAGTTCCGCCACCGCGCCGGCGACCCGCAACGCCGCGTTCGCGCGCTGCAGATCGCTCGCCACCTGCGGCACCATGCTCGCGAGACCGGGTTGGAACATGGCTGCCGCCGCGCCCGCGACGGCCGACATCGCGATCAGCAACCACAGCGGTGCCGCGTGGATGAACAACGCGATCGCGACGACCAGTTGGGTGCCGATCCTGATGACGTCCGCGCCGACCATCATGCGCCGCGCGGTGAACCGGTCGGCGAACACGCCGCCGAACAGCACCAGCAAGCCGAACGGCGTCATCCACGCCGCCAGCACGATGCCGACGCCGGTATTGCCGTAGCCCACCTCGCGGACCGCGAGCGTCACCGAGACCGGGATCATCGCGTCGCCGACTAGTGCCACCGCGCGGGCGACGAAGTACAGGACGAAATTGCGCTGCCACAGTCCGGAAGGCACGTCCCGCGACCTCCATTCGAGTGAATCCTTTGGCAGGCAAGGGTTTTTGAACGCACACCGGTCCAGTAGGCTCGGCTCGTGGACCGAAACGGGGGAACAGGGATACGCTCCGGTGCAGTCCTGCCGGATATCGTCACGTCGTCCGCGCACCGGTTCGGCGACCGGCTGGCACTGGTCTTCGACCACGGTTCGCTCACCTACCGGGACTTCGCGTCGTGCGTCGACGCGTTGGCGCACACGTTGGCGCGCGCGGGGGTGGCACCTGGGCAACGCGTGGCGCTGTGCTGTCGGCGCGGTCCGCTCGTGCCTGTCGCCATCGCCGCGGTGGTGCGGCTGGGGTGCGCCTACGTCCCGCTCGACCCCGGCTACCCGGCCGAGCGGTTGCGATTCCTGCTCGCCGACGCCGGGGTGCACATCGCCCTGTGCGACGACGCCGGGAGCGCGGCGCTCACCGGCGCCGACGTGCCCACGATCGGCATCACGCCGGACGTGCTCGACGCCCGCCACGGCGGTAGCGGCCTGCCGGCGCTCCCGGTGTGCGCCGATCCCGCGTACGTGATCTACACGTCGGGTTCGTCCGGATTCCCCAAGGGGGTCGCGGTCAGTCACGACAACGTGGTGGCATTGCTGGAGGGTCTGCTGCCGCTGTTCGACGACGGTCCGCAGACCTGGCCGCTCCAGCACTCCCCGGTCTTCGACGTCAGCGTCTGGGAGCTGTGGGGCGGTCTCGCCTCCGGAGCCACGCTGCTCGTCACCGATGAGAACACCGCGCGGGACGCCGAACTGCTCGCCGAACTGCTGGTGCGCGGCGGGGCGACCGTCCTGCACGTCGTGGCGAGCGTCTTCCGCCACCTGGCGGACGTGGTCAGCGAGGAACGGCTCCAGGTGCCGCTGCGGCGGGTGGTGTTCGCGGGCGAGCGCATCAACGTCTCGGCCCTGGAGGTGTGGGAGCGCAGCCAGCTCGTGCTGCCCGCCTGGTACAACCTCTACGGTCCTACGGAGACGACGGTGTACTCGTCGGCCAACGAGGTCACCGTCGCCGGCCTGCGCGGTGGACCGCGCCCGGACCCGATCGGCTACCCGCTGCCACACGCGCCGACGGCGGTGCTCGACGACTCGCTGCGGCCGGTGGCTCCCGGCGAGGTCGGCGAGCTGGTCATCGGCGGCAGGCACGTGGCGCTCGGGTACGTGAACCGGCCGGAGCTCACCGCCGAGCGGTTCACGACGGTGCCCGGGCGGGAGGGGATCTGGTACCGCAGCGGCGATCTGGGCGTGGCCGATGCCGACGGGCTGTTGTACTTCGTCGGCAGGCGCGACGGCCAGGTGAAGGTGCACGGCATCCGGGTCGAGTTGGGAGAGGTCGAGTACGCGTTGCGCCGGCTCGATCTCGTGCGGGACGCCGCGGTGGTCGTGCGGGACTCGGCCCGCGGTGAGGCGATGCTGATCGCGTGCGTGGTGGTCGCGCCCGGCCTCGACGCGGTCGAGTCGTTGCCGGAGCAGGTGGTGAGCGCCCTGCGGGCCGTGCTCCCCGAGCACCTGGTGCCGCACCGGGTGGACGTGGTCGACGACCTGCCGCGCACGATCGCCGGGAAACTGGACCGGGCCGCGCTGGCCGCGACGCTCGCCGGGTGACGGGTTCATCCGGTCGCGGCCACGTCAGTGTGCACGCACCCGGCGAACAGCTTGTCGATCAGTTCGAGAGTCGCCGCGCTCAGGAACACCCCGGCGGCCCCGGCGTTCTCCCGCACCTGCTCCGGTGACGAGATGCCGACGAGGGTCGAGGACACCCCGGGCCGGTGCAGCACCCAGGCCAGGGCGAGCTGCGCGCAGGTGAGTCCCCGCCTGCGCGCCAGCCGGTCGAACAGCGCGACCCTGTCCAGCACCTCGTCGAGCATCAGGTGGTCCATCAGGGACCGCCG
>NZ_JBFAAX010000707.1:0-2983 GCF_040639995.1 Actinosynnema sp. NPDC023658
CGGCAGGCGGCTGGTGTGCCTCTACGGGCACCCCGGCACGCCCTCGCTCGGCGTGCTGGGCGAACAGGGCGTCCAGGAAGGCATCGCGCGGGCCAAGCAGGTGGCCGACCAGTACGCACCGCTCAGCGACGTGCCCGTGGTGCCCGCGTTCGAGGTCATCGCGACCGTCGCGCACGGCGCACCCGGCCCGGACGGCGACTACTCGGGCGAGGCGAGCGTGGACTCCCTGCGCCCCTGGGTCGAGCAAGCCGGTCAGGCGGGGATGTACGTCGTGCTCGACCTGCAACCCGGCCGGGCGCGGCTGCTGGACCAGGCGCGCATCTACGCGCCGCTGCTGAGGCTGCCGAACGTCGGCCTCGCCGTCGACCCGGAGTGGAAGCTCGCGCCCGACCAGGTGCCGTTGCGGCAGACCGGCGGCGTCGACGCGGCGGAGGTCAACGAGACGATGGCCTGGCTCGCGGACCTGACCGCGCGGGAGTCGTTGCCGCAGAAGCTGTTCGTGATCCACCAGTTCACGCTCTCGATGATCCGGGACGAGCCGTCACTGGCCACGCACGACGAACTGGCCCTGCTGATCCACATGGACGGCCAGGGCACGACCGGCCAGAAGGTCTCGACCTGGAACGCCGTCGTGGCCGCCCGCCCGACCGGCGGTGTGCCGATGGGCTGGAAGAACTTCTACGACGAGGACCACCCGATGCTCACCCCGGAGCAGACGATGACCTACGAGCCGAAGCCGCTGATGATCTCCTACCAGTGACCCGACGCGTCCGCCCGCGCGGACGCCTCGGCAAGGTGGGTTCAGGTGCGCCGGAAAGCCTGGTCGGACCGATTCCGGGCGGAGGGATCAGGCGTCGCCGCGCATCGAGCGGCGGATCTCCTCCAGCTTGTCGAGACCGGCCTGCCGCCGTGCCTCGAACCGGTCCTCGACCGCCTGGGCCTCCGGGATGGCGTCGGCCAGCTCACCGGCGCCGATGCCGGTGGCGACCCGGTTCTCGATCCGGTCCCGGACGTGCTCGAAGGTCGGCACGCCGTCGTCGGTGTAGTCGGTCGGCGGCACCACCGCCGGCGGCGTCCCGTACTCGACGATCTCGGCGTCGATCACCGGTTCCGCGTCCCCGCTCATCGTCCACTCCGTTCGCCGTCCGACCCCCGAGACTACCTCGTGGGCCCGCCGCGCGAGTCCTGGTGGTGGGCGTCCGCCACACCCACCACCAGGACGTCCTCGGGTCGGCGGGTCGGTTCGACGCCGATGCCGGACGTGCTCCGGGAGGTGTGACCCGGAGGTGTCGCTCAGAGGTGTGGCGACCGCGGCAGCCCGAACAGGTCCAGGAGGGCGTTGTCGTGGAACCGGGTCAGGGCGGTGATCCGGTCGCCGGCCAGGGTCAGCACCAGCAGGCCGTGCGGCTGGGGGGTCGAGGACCCCGCGTCGCGGGCGTAGAAGCCGAACGCCGGTTGGCCGTTGGCCCGGGTCGGGAGGAGCAGGTGCCGTCGGTCGTCGCGCAGCGCGACCTCGGACAGGAAGTGCCCGATGGCGTCGAGGCCGCGGTACTCCTGGGGGAGCGGCGGCATGGTGAGCCGGGCGTCGTCGGTCAGCATCGCCACGACGGCCTCGACGTCGCCCGCCTGGAACGCGCGGGTGAAGTCCTCGACGAGACGGCGTTCGCGCGGTGACTCGGGCAGCGGGCCGGGCACGTGGTCCGGACCGAGGTCGTGCGCCAGGGCGGCCCGTGCCCGCTTCAACGCGCTGGTGACGGCGTTGTCGGTGGTGTCGAGGATGGCCGCCACCTCGGACGCGCGGAACTCCAGGACGTCGCGCAGCACCAGCACCGCGCGCTGCCTGGCCGGCAGCTGCTGGAGGGCGGTCAGGAAGGCCAGCGACACCGACTCGCGGACCTCGTAGCGCGCCTCGGGGCCGGGCGTGTGGTCCGCGAGCTGGTCGAGCAGCAGGTCGGGGTAGGGCTCCAGCCGCAGCGGCTCGGTCCGGTGGGTCGGCTCCGGCAGGGGGAACGACGGCCGCTGGTCCGCCGCGGGCCGTCGGGCGGTGTTCCGCAGCGCGTTGAGGCAGCGGTTGGTGGCGATCCGGTACAGCCAGGTCCGCACCGACGCGCGCTCCTCGTACCCGCCGATCCCGCGCCACGCCGCCAGCAACGTCTCCTGCACCAGGTCCTCGGCGTCCTGGACCGAGCCGAGCAGCCGGTAGCAGTGCAGCTGGAGCTCGCGCCGGTAGGGCTCGACGAGCTGCCGGAACGCCTCGCCGTCCCCGGCCCGCGCACTCCCGAGCAGTTCCTCCGCCGGACCCGGGGCTCGGGACGGGGCGGTGTTCCCGGTCGACGGGCTTCCCTGCATGTGGCTTCCTCCGCGTTGGTCCTGTTCGCGTGCCGACGCCGACTCGGGCGTGGGCGAACCGCATGCGAGTGTCCGGCATGGCCACCGCCGTCACCAACCCCGCAGGCCGCAGCGCTGCGGGACGGGTCAGTCCAGGCGCAGGACGGTCTCCTCGACCTCGGCGTCCCGGCCCGCCGCGTAGGAGGTCTCGGTGCCGACGACGGTGAAGCCCGCCTTCCCCAGCACCCGGAGCGAGGCGAGGTTGTCGCTCGCGGCGCGGGCGTGCAGGGGCCGGACCCCGACCACGTCGAGGAACTGCGCGAGGGCTTCGCCCGCGACCCCGCGGCCCCAGAACGAGCGGTCGATCCAGTAGGTGATCTCGGTGTCGCCCTCCACGACGAAGCAGCCGATGCTGCCGACGAGGTCCCCGTCGAGGGTCACCGCGCGCAGGGTGATGTCGGGAGAAGCCCTCAACCTCGCCATGTGGGCGTCGAACGCCTCGCGGTCGTCGGGGTCCTTGGCGGTGAAGGCGGCCATGCGCACCGACTCCGGGTCGCGCATCTGCTCGAACAGGGCGTCGAGGTCCGAGTCCTCGACCGACCGCAGTGCCACCCGTGCCACTGGTGCTCCCCCCACTCCGCCTGGACTCGCGGCA
>NZ_JBFAAX010000708.1:0-2975 GCF_040639995.1 Actinosynnema sp. NPDC023658
GGTCCGGTCCGCTACGAGCCCGCGGACCGGTTCTGGTTCGCCGCCCTGTCCGGACTGGTGGATCGCCGCCGGTGGCGGAAGGTCTTCCCGGTCACGCCGGACACCCTGCTCGCCTGGCACCACAGACTCGTGGCCCGCAAATGGGACCACCCCGCACGTCGACGCACCGGACACCCACCGACACGAGCCGCGGTCAAGACCCTCGTATTGCGCCTCGCCGGAGAGAACCCGCGATGGGGTCATCGGCGAATCCAGGGCGAGCTGGCCCGACTCGGCCACCACATCGCCCACTCGACCGTCTGGCAGATCCTGCACGACGCCGGCATCGACCCTGCACCACGCCGCGCCGGCCCGACCTGGCGGCAGTTCCTCACCATCCAGGCCCAGGGCATCATCGCGGCGGACTTCTCCTCCACCTCGACACAGTGCTCGGCAGGCGCCTGTACGCACTGGCCATCCTCGAACACGACACCCGGCACCTGCACATCACCCGGGTCACCGCCCACCCCACCCAGACATGGACCACACAGCAGGCCAGGAACCTCACCGCCGACCTCGGACACCGGGCGGAGTCCCTGCGCTTCCTCTCCGGACCGCGACGGCAAGTACAACCAGACGTTCGACGCCGTCTTCCAGGCCGACGACCTGCACGTAATCAAGAACGCACCACAGGCACCCCGGATGAACGCCCACTGCGAACGGGCCATCGGCACACTCCGACGCGAACTCCTCGACCACATCCTGATCGCGGACGAGAGCCACGCACGACAAGTCCTCACAACCTCCGAAAACCACTACAACCGACACCGACCCCATCAATCCCACGACCAACTACCACCCGAAGCCCTACAGCACCCTGCCGCAGCACACGACCTCGACACCCGCAGAGTGCTTCGCACCCGCATCCTCGGCGGACTCATCAACGAGTACAGACATGCCGCCTGACCAGCAGCGACGACTTTTCAAGCGGCACACCGTCGAACAACGACTGCGGTGACGTACGCCCGATGACGGACGCGTTTCCGGTGAGCCAAGATCAGGTGGAATGGGTGCAGCCGCACAACACGCACTGCCCTTCCGACGAGGCGCGTTCGACCGGCTCGGTGTACAGCCAGCCGGTAGTCTCGGTTTCCTTGACCCGCACGGCCACTGGCGCGAAATCACGCGGGTCGACGTTCGCGCTCTGCCGGACAACCTCCTCGAAGAACCAATTCGAGGTTACCAGCGCATATTTCCGCGAGGCGACGCGCAACGCGTCCCGGACGGGTGCCGCGTCGAGCAGGCGGAACGTGAGGTTAAGCGCCGCGCCGGTGACACCGTGTTCGTCGTAGAGGACTTCCCCCGCGTGCAGCGCCATGCGGAGCCGGACGCGTTCCTGCACCGGGTGGGCGTCGTTGTGCGCGGCCAACTCCGAGGTCATCTCGCGCGGCACGGAGTCCACGAACGCGCTCTTCGGCACCTCCGGCTCCACCAGGATCAACACCCCGTCGCCCCGGTCCTCCAGGCGGTACCGCGAGCGGCCGACACCGGATCGTTCCAGCGCACGCCGAACCACCCGGTACAGCCCGCGGCGCACCGCTACCTGCTGGGCGTTGGTGCGACAGCGGCTGCCGAACCCGGCGACGTCGACGACGGCGATGATCCGGTGGACCGATGATCGGGGAAACCAACATGCCCGGCCGGAATTCGACATCGCGCGGATTATTCGTCGGATCATCGACCCTATCCTCCAGTCTTCCGGCGACAGGCCGCACAATTGCCGCCCGGTTCTGAGTCAAATGACCCTGTGGCTTCCGGGCGACAGTCGAGACAATCTCCGCACAAGGTCGGTCGGGATGTCCGTACAACCCCGTACGCCGAGATCGGCGGACCTCAGGGAGGGCTCGTGCAGCACGAGACCGAGGGAGATCGGATCATCGCCGGCCCCGCAGAAGTGCGGACGAAACACGACTTCGCGCGCGAGTTGACGGCGCTGAGGGCACTTGCCGGCCGCACGGTCCGGGAAGTCGCACGGGAGGCCGGAATTCCCTACAGCACGGCGGGCGGCTATTTCAGCGGACGTCACCTGCCGCCGCTCACCATGCCGCACGTGTTGCGCCGGATCGTCCAGGTTTGCGGTGTCACCGACCCTGACGAGTTGGACCGGTGGCTGACCGCATTGCACCGGGTCCGGCGACGGCCTGGTCCGCGACCGGTCGGCGCGGCCGCACCGTACCGGGGTTTGGAGAGCTTTCAGCCCGAGCACGCGGCGTGGTTCCACGGGCGGGAGCGGCTCACCGCGGAGTTGGTCGCGTTGACCACTCGCCAATGGCCGCGCGGCGAGTGCACGGTCGTCGTCGGGCCTTCGGGATCGGGGAAGTCCTCGCTGTTGCGGGCGGGGCTAGTCTCCCGCTTCCAGCGTGGCGAGCACCCGTTGGCGGGCGAGTGGACGACAGTGCTGATAACACCCGGTCCGAGACCCATGGCGCAGTGGGAAGCGCTCGTCGACCAGGCGCCCGCAGGCCCTCGGCTGGTCGTGGTGGACCAGTTCGAGGAGTTGTTCACGCTGTGCGGGGACGACGAGGAACGACATGAGTTCATCGCACGCTGCACCGCGGCCGCGCGGGAAGACCTGTCGACGCTCGTCGTGATCGGGCTGCGCGCCGATTTCTACCCGCAAGCGGCGCGCCACGCCGAGCTGGTGACCCCGTTGCAGGACGCGCAGGTGGTGGTCGGACCCATGACCGCCGACGAGGTCAGGCGCGCGATCGTCGAGCCCGCCCGGCAGGCCCGGCTGGAGGTCGACGACGGGTTCGTCGAGCTGCTGGTGCGCGACCTGGCGCCCACCCGCGGCGCGGTGCCGTCGGCCGCGTACGAGGCCGGGGCGCTCCCCCTGCTGTCCCACGCGTCCGCCAGCCACGCCGGGTTCTGGTTGTGCCAGACGAGGGTGTGGCCGCGCACGGCCTGCCGGTTGGCCTTGGCGAACGCCACCAGCT
>NZ_JBFAAX010000709.1:0-2974 GCF_040639995.1 Actinosynnema sp. NPDC023658
GATCAGCTCGTCCTTGCTGTCGAACAGCAGGTACATCGACCGCTTGGAGACACCGGCCGCCTTGCACAGGGCGTCGACGCCCACGCCGACGCCCTCCCGGTAGAACAGCTCGCCCGCCGCGTCCAGCAGGCGGTCCCGTGGGGTGGTCACCCGTGCAGGTTACCGCGTCGGTTGCCGAGTGGAAACCGATCGGTGTACATTGGTGGAAACCGATCGGTTTCCACTTGGTGGGACTGCCATGACCACGATCAACGGGGCGACCGCGCTGGTCACCGGAGGTAGCCGCGGCATCGGCAAGGCGCTGGTCGAGGCCCTGTACGCGCGGGGTGCGCGCAAGGTCTACGCCACCGCCCGCGACCCGCGCACCGTCACCCACCCGGACGCCGTCGCGCTCGCGCTGGAGGTCACCGACCCCGCGTCGGTCGCCGCCGCGGCCGCACGGGCGGACGACGTCACCATCGTGATCAACAACGCCGGCGCGCTCGTGCGGGCGTCGTTCCTGGACTCCCCGGTCGAGGACGTCCGGCGGGAGTTCGAGACCAACTTCTACGGCCCGCTCAACGTGACCCGCGCGTTCGTGCCGGTCATCGAGCGCAACGGCGGCGGTCACCTGCTCAACGTCGCCTCGGTCCTGTCCTGGGCCGCGCTCAGCGGTTCGTACAGCGCGTCGAAGGCCGCGCTGTGGTCGCAGACCAACTCGCTGCGCCTCGACCTGCGGCCGCGCGGCATCCAGGTCACCGGCCTGCACGTCGGCTACGTCGACACCGACATGACCGCGGGCATCACGCAGCCCAAGAGCGACCCCCGCCACGTCGCGGAGCTCGCGCTGGACGGCATCGAGTCCGACGCCTTCGAAGTGCTCGCGGACGACGTGTCCCGGCACGTGAAAGCCGCGCTGGCGCAGGACATCGCGGTCCAGTACCCGGTCCTGGCCGGCTGACCCGGGACCGCGCGCGGCGGACGCCGATTCCCGCTCACGTGTACCGGGCGCACGGCGCCGCGCCGTCCACAGTGGATTCCCGGTGACCCCGACACCGATCCCCGCGAAGTGGCCGCCCACGGCGGTGGCGGGGGTGTCACCATGGGTATCCGGACGCCACATGCCTGTGGGAGCGAGCGTCTCCACCGCTCCAGTGGAATTGCGAGGTGCGGCGATGGCAGAACTCCGACACGTCCCGGCTCACGCAGGTGTCGAGGACGTGGTGCGCTTGGAAGACGAGACCGAGCGCCTGCGCGGGTTGGACTACCGCGCGGGCGGCGGGGCGTCGCGTGACGCGGCGGTGGCCTGCGCGCGCCACCACGACCGCTTCCTGGAGGCCGACCTCACCGACGCGGTGCGCGCGCGGCTGCTGGTGGCGTTGGCCGACCTGCACAACCTGGCCGCCTGGACGTGCTTCGACACCGGCCGGCCGGAGGTCGCGTCCCGGCACTGGGAGCGGGCGCTGGCGCTGGCGACCGAGGCCGGGCACCGCGACCTGGAGGCGAACGTCCACTACCGCGTCGGGCGGCTGCGGCTGCACCACTGCCGGTGGCGCGAGGCGTTGGAGAGGTTCACCCGGGGGCTGGCCGCGGCCCGGCGTTCCGGCTCGCGGCGCGCGGTCGCGCTGCTGCACGCCAACCAGGCATGGGAGGTGCGTCTACCGCCAGGAGCCTGACCCGGAGACCGCGCCCACGGTGCGATGGCTGTTCGCCGAGCGTCGAGCCGGGCGCAGCGTGAAGGATCTGGTTGCCGCGCTGAACCGGCGAGGTGCGCCGAGTCCGGCCGAGCATGACCCCGAGCGCAATCGGCATCGGACCCGTCGTCGGTGGACCGCGCAGTCCGTGGCGGCGATCCTGGCCAACCCGCGCTACACCGGTTGGCAGGTGTGGAACCGGCAGAGCGTCGACCACGACCATCACACTCCCGGCGAGCGCAGGCGGCGCCGCGTCACCCGGTGGAACCCGACCGACCGTTGGGTCGTCTCCCGGCAGCGCGCCCACGCCCAGTTGGTCAGCGAAATCGACTTCGTGGCGGTGCAGCGGATGCGTTCGGACCGCCCGAACCAGAACAACGAAGCCCGCGAGTACCTCTTCGCCGGGCTGTTGCGCTGCGGTGTCTGTAGCCGGCGGATGGACAGCCACTGGGTGCACGGCCGTCCCGGCTACCGCTGCCGCCACGGCCACACCGGTCCGCGCAGTGAGCACACCCCGGCCACGCTGTACCTGCGCGAGGACCACCTGATCACCAGGCTCGGCCACGCCTTGCACATGCCCGTGGCCGCGAGCCCGAGCCGGGTCGCCGCGCAGCTGCGCGCCCGCCGCACCGTGGTCGTGTGCACAGCCGACGGGGTGTCGGTCGAGGTGCCTCGGCCGATCCTGCGGGCCGCATAAACAAAGACCCCACGGGTCTGATCTGATAAGCTCAAGATCGATCCCGTGGGGTAAAACTGTGTCCGATTTGCCCGAACACCTGGCTGTGGGAAATCTCCCACTCCTCTTGAAAGGGAGTGGCTCATAAGTCCAGCGTAGCAGGGGTCTGAGGTGACTTCGCAAGAGTGGGGAATTCTCCACTCGAAGTTTCATTGAGTAGAATAACGCGGGTCGGCTTCGGTCCCGCCAAGGCGCGCAACTGTTCCGCCGCGGGCTGCACGGTACCCAGCATCGGTTGGCGCTTGTCCAGCCGGATCACGCTCGCCACCAGGTCGCCGGTCAGCCGACCCAGGGTCGGTCAGCGTGGTGATGGTCCGGGGCAGGTGCAGCTCCACGTGGTACCCGTGCTCCGCGTTTACAACTGCGCTCCCGCCGTCTCGCCGATGACCGCTGGCGAGGCCAAGGACTCCACGTCGAACAGCCCGTGGCCGAGGGTCGGCATCCGGTTGTCGTGCCGCTCGCCGCTGGGCCGCCCGCCGACCGGCGTGCCCGGTCGGCACACCAGTCCGCCGATGACCCCCGTGAGCATGCCGGTCGGCGAATCAGTGCCGAGCGGCACGCCGCC
>NZ_JBFAAX010000710.1:0-2972 GCF_040639995.1 Actinosynnema sp. NPDC023658
GCTCGGCACCCCGGCGCCCGGCGAGCCGCGGCTGTCCCGCGTGCCGCTGGGCGAGCGCCCGGTGGACGTGCTGGTCGTGCCGCACATGCCCGGCTGGAACATCGTGCTCACGACGGACGTCCCGCTCTCGGTCGGCAACGCGCCGCACGCCCTCGTGCCCGCGCGGCCCAAGGAGGGCACGACGGGTCGGTGGGCGTTGGTGTGGCTGCCCGAGGGCCGCAGCGACCTGTGGCTGGACCGGGAGGGCACGCGGACCACCGTGCCGGTGAACACCGGCAGCGTGGCGTGGACCGGACCGGACGTCCGCGGCCCCGAAGGCCCCGACTACGCGTCGGCGGTGCTGGCGGCGAAGCTGACGGGCAAGCGCGGCGCCCTGCCGTGGCCCCGGATGACCGACGCCGACGCGGCGGCGCTGCGCACCGAGGTCGCCTCGATCGACGCACCGTTCGCGGTCGTGGCGGACGGCTCCGCCCGCGCCGCCGAGGCCTCGGAGGTCGTCCGGCAGGAAGCCGCGCGGCTCGGCCGGACCATCACGCCCGGCGCGTCGGAAGTCCTGGTGCTCGGCGGCGCACCACCCGCCGGGGGCCACCACCACCTCGCGCCGTGGCTGACCCCGCCGGACCTGTCCACGCCCGCGGCGCACCGGTACGCGGAGGTCCTGTCGGCCGCCTTCCCCGGCGTGGCCCCGTCCCGCTCCGGCCTCGCCGCCTGGACCAGCTAGCGCGGTGCTCCCCGCTCAGCCGCCCGGCAGCACGCGGACGTCGGCGGCGGGCAGGTCGGACCACCAGCGGTCGTAGCGGCGGTAGACGAGCGGTTCGCGATCCGCGAGGAACGCCACCAGCGCACGCGCCTCGGCGGCGAGCCCCTGCCACACCTCGTCGGGCAGCGGGCGGAACGCGGTCGCCTCGATCCCTCCCCCGACCGGCCGCCACACGCCGGCCACGTAGCCGTCCACGAGCAGGGTGGGCAGCACGTCCCCGTTCGACCGGGTCACCAGCTTGCGGTACTCGGGCGGGACGACCCGGACGCGGTCCGCGTGCGCCAGCAGGGTGCTGTCCCACATGGCCATCAGCCTCGGCGGCGCCGGTGCGTCCGCCGGCGGGAGGGGCGCGCCGGGGACGTCGAACAGCTCCTCGCCGTCGGGTCCTTCGAGTCGCCGCAAGGTGCCGGAGAGGGCTTGCACGGCCTCGCGCACCCGGGAGCGCTGCACCAGGGCGAACTGGGCGACGTCCACCACCGACGCGGGACCGAAGGCCTCCAGGTAGCGCCGGACCAGGGCGGGCAGGCGCTCGTCGGGGGTGCCCTCCGGCCGCACGTCGGCGGTCACGTACGACGGTCGGGCGCCGAACGACCACGGGCTGCCGGTCGGGGCGTGCAGCAACGGCGCGAACGTGCGCAGCGCCCACCACACGCCCTTCGGCGGCACGCCGAGCCGTGCGGCGAGCCACGTCTCGACCTCCGCGGCCGTGCGCGGTCGGGCGGTGAACTCCAGCAGCTCCGGCACGACGGCGTCGGCGTCCTCGACGGAGAGGCCGCTCACCGTGAAGCGGCGGTCACCGAGCCGGGCCGCGCGCAACGACGGCCGCATGGCCGTGTGCACCGCCGGGTGGTCGTCCGCGTGCACCACGTGCAGGGTGATCCGCAGCAGCGTCGCCTTGACCAGCGTGCGCCCGGTGAAGGCGGCGTCGAGGTCGGCCGGGTCGAAGTCGGTGATCCGGTTCCACAGCGCGACGTAGGGCGAGGCGGGGTGCTGCGCCTGGACGGCGAACACCCGGCGGACCGCGTCACCGACGCCGAGCGCCTCGCGGCGCAGGAGGAGCTGTCGGGCCAGGGTGGCCCGGTTGAGCCCGCGAGCACTGATGCGCACGGCGGGGAGTCTCCCCCACCCGGGTGAACACCTAGCGGGTGGGCACGCGCACGACGACCATGCCGTCGAGCATCCACGCGTCGATCCGCCCCACGTCGACCTCGGCCGGGACCGTCGCGCAGTAGTAGTAGGTGCGCGCGCGGCGGGCCGGCAGCACCGTGATGCCGACCCGGTCGCGCCTGACCGACGTCCCGTCCGACCGCACGTCGTGGTCGCGCACCTCCACCCGCACGTCGCGCGGCCGCACGTCGTCGAGCAGGGTGGCGAAGAAGTACGCCTTCCCGGTCACCGCGACGTCGACGAGCAGCGGCCGGTCGTCGTCCGTGGTCAGGTCCCAGTCGCGCCCCAGGGTCCGGCCGATCCGGTCCCACCACACGTCCATCTCGACCACCGGGTCCGGACCCGGCGCGTAGTCCGGTTCCGCACCGGGGACCCGGCGTCGGACTGTCACCCGCTCGACCACGGCGCACCTCTCGTTCGGCCACCCACCCCCGGCTGATACCCCGACCGGCGGACGTGCAGTCTCCTTCGAAAGGGTGAATGCGGGCGGGCTGACCGGGGTACGGCACGTAGGCAGGCGCCCGGCCCCGAGCACGGAGGAGGACACGCCCACGCACCGCCGGGAGCGACGAGCAGAGCCTGATCTCGACCGAGTCGCCCTTGTCCCGGAACCTGCTCGGTCCACTTCGGACCCTTCGGGGTGAACCGGCCGAACTTCCGCGTTGTTGCTCGATGTGCGCGTGCGGGCCCGTGGCGATTGACGGCCCACCGGGGCGTCTCTAGCGTCGGTTCCGTGACTGCCGAACGCATCGCTCCCGTTGTGCCCACAGACGACCTCGCCGGCTCCGTGGAGCGGTGGTCGGCCCTGCTCGGCGTGCAGCCGACGTTCGTCGACGGCGACCGCTGGGCCCAGTTCGACGTGGCGGGCGGGCGACTGGCCCTGTCCGGCGCGGACCGCGTGCACGACGGCCCGGCGGTGCTGGTGAAGGTGCCCGACCTCGACGAGGCGGTGGCCCGCGCGCAGGCCCTGGGGTTCGTGGTGGGCGAGGTGACCACCGGACCGCACGAGCGGCGGTGCGTCGCCGTCGCACCCGACGGGTACGCC
>NZ_JBFAAX010000711.1:0-2972 GCF_040639995.1 Actinosynnema sp. NPDC023658
CCCACGCCAGGCCGAGCAGCTGCCACAGCAGGATCCCGGTCCGCGGGGCACGCCACACCCACCGGGCACGGGCGAGCGGGCCCGCCACCACCACGCACAGCACCAGCGTCACCGCGAGGTGCAGCGCCGCGTTCACCGCTCGTCCAGCGCCTGGCTCAACGCCTCCGCCTCAGGCGCGCTCACCGACTGGGCGAAGTGCGCCAACGCGGTCTCCCGGTCACCGGTCAACGACAGGGCGTCCAGCATGAGCCGGGCGACGTACTGCTCCCGGCTGGCCACCGGCGCGTAGTACCAGGCGCGGCCCTCCCCCGCCTCGCGGCGCACGAACCCCTTCTTGGTCAACCGGTTCAGCACCGTCATGACGGTCGTGTAGGCGAGGTCGCGGTCGGCCAGCGCGCGCACGACCTCCCGGACCGCGACCGGTTCGCCGCGGTCCCACAGCACGTCCATCGCGGCCCGCTCCAGCTCGCCCAGCCGGTTCACCGCCGCACTCCACCAGTCACGTGCCGATCCTACGAGCGCGACAGGCGGGCCGGACGGACGGGCGTGGTCAGGTGCCGCTGATGTTGACCATCCACGAGATGCCGAACCGGTCCTGGCAGGCGCCGAACTCGTCGCCCCACATCTGCTTCTCCAGCGGCACGGTGACGTTGCCGCCGTTGGACAGCTTCTCGAAGTAGCCGCGCAGCTCGTCCGCGTCGTCGCCGCTGAGGCTGACGGTGATGTTGTCGCCGGGGTTGTGCGGCATCCCGGGCGGGGTGTCGGCGCCCATCAGGGTGTAGCCGCTCGCCGTCTCCAGCTGGGCGTGCATGATCTTCTGCGCTTCCGGCGCGTCGGCCGCGCCGTACTCGCCGAAGGTGTTGAGCCGCAGCGTGCCGCCGAACACGGACTCGTAGTACTCCATCGCCTCACGGGCGTTTCCGGCGAAGCTGATGTACGGGTTGAGTCTTGACGCCATCGTGTCCTCCTCGGGGGGAATCGGTGCGAGCGCGCCCATCGTGGCAGGAGGGTCCGACAATCGCAGGGCGGAGCGGACTCCGGTCCGGGACAGGGCCGCCGCGCCTCCCGCGAGGGCTACTGCACGTCGCCGGTGGTGGCCGAGCGGACCCGGCCGGAGGACAGGTCACCGGGCGGGATGCCGGGGTGGTGGCCTGCCCGCGCGCCGGGCGCCGGTGCGGACGGCGCGAGCGAGAGCCGGGAGACGATCCGGTAGCGGTCGCCCCGGTACAGCGAGTGCACGTACTCCACCGGGCGGCCGGTGGTGTCGTTGGTCAACCGCTCGAACAGCAGCGCGGGCGCGAACACCGGCACGCCGAGCAGCTCGGACTCGGCGTCGTTGGTGACGGTGGGCTCGATGGACTGCACCGCGTCGCTGACGTGCACGCCGTGGTCCGCGAGCCGGTCGTAGAAGTTGCCGGACTCCATGTCCTCGACCGTGAGGCCGGGCGCGACGGCGACCGGGACATGCAGGTACTCGATCGCCATCGGGGCGCCGTCGACCAGGCGCAGCCGCGCGACGTAGGTGATCTCGGCGGCCGGTGACACGCGCAGCCTGCGCCCGACCCGCGCGCCGGCCGGGATGCGGGCGTGCTCCAGCACCCGGCTGGTCCACGCGCCGCCCGCCTGCGGCAGGGTCATCGCCCGGTCGTCCGACACCAGCTCCTGGGTGATCTTGGCGGGCGCGACGAACGTGCCGCGGCCGTGCTGGCGGACGAGCAGGCCGGTGTTGACCAGTTCGTCCACCGCCGAGCGCAGCGTCGGCCGGGAGACCTCCAGCTGGCGGCACAGGACGCGCTCGGCCGGGATGGGCGCTCCCGGCGGGTGCGTCTCGATGAGTTCGAGCAGGTAGTCGCGCACCCGTTCGCGTTTGAGGATCGGTTCGGCCATGCCGCCTCGCTTCGTCTTGCCGGTCGCCGGTCAGTATGACAGACCAGTGGTCAGGTCGACCTGGGCGAAGATCGGAAGCGCTCTCACGGCTGTGAACTGGGTGTTGACTGCCAGATTGGTCTATGCCATCTTTCGGGAGGCTCCACCGAGTTTACCAATTGGTCAACTGAGAGGTGAGACGTGCCGAACCGCCCCGTCGCAGTCGTGCTCGCGTCGCTGCTCGCCCTGTCCGCCTGCGGTTCCGGCCCCGACGGGTCGGGCGGGAAGCAGGCCATCACCGTCTGGCTGATGAAGGACTCGGCCACCGACGACTTCGTCAGCCGCTTCGAGGCGGAGTTCGAGCGCGACCACCCCCAGCTCGACCTGGAGGTCCAGGTCCAGGAGTGGAACGGCATCACGCAGAAGGTGACCAGCGCGCTGGCCAGCACCGACCCGCCGGACGTGATCGAGGTCGGCAACACCCAGGTCGCCCAGTACGCGGCCAGCGACGGCGTCACCGACCTGTCGGCCAAGGTCGGTGAGCTGGGCGGTGACGACTGGATCCCCGGCCTGGCCGAACCGGGTGCGGTGGGCGGCAAGCAGTTCGGCATCCCGTTCTACGCGGCCAACCGGGTCGTGATCTACCGCAAGGACCTGTTCGAGGCGGCCGGTGTCACGCCGCCGAAGACACGTGACGAGTGGCTGGCCGCCACGGCGAAGCTGGACCAGGGCGACACCCAGGGCATCTACCTGCCCGGCCAGAACTGGTACGTGCTGTCCGGGTTCGTGTGGGACGAGGGCGGAGACCTTGCCCGGAAGAACCCGGCACAGCAGTCCGGTGACCGGTGGGAGGGGTCGCTCAACACGCCGCAGGCGTTGGCGGGCGCGGACTTCTACCGGCGGCTGCAGGCGCTGGGCGACGGGCCGAAGGACTCCGACGAGGCCAGGCCGCAGCAGACCGACGTGGTCGCGGCCGGTCAGGTGGCGCAGCTCATCGCGGTGCCCGGCGCGGCCAAGCTGATCGCCAAGGCCAACCCCGCGTTGGCGGACGAGCTGGGCTTCTTCCCCATCCCCGGCAAGACCGCGGCCACGCCCGGCGCGGTGTT
>NZ_JBFAAX010000712.1:0-2968 GCF_040639995.1 Actinosynnema sp. NPDC023658
CATCGCGACCGTGGAAACGCGCCGCTTCGGCCGCGCAGCCGGTGCCTCGTCCTCGCCGCCGGTCCCGGGCGCCTCGCCCGCCGCAAGCGCATCGTCCGCCGCCGCGCCCGCTTCGACCTCGACGTCCGGCGGGGACATCCCGGCGTCGGCGTCGGCTCGGGTCTCGGCCGCACTTCCCGTCTCCGCGCCGTTCCGGACCCGCGACCGCTGCCGCGCGCCTGATCCCGTCGCGCCCGATCCCGCCGTCCGTGATCCAGACGATCCCGGTTCCCCCGGCTCGTTCTCCCACGGCTCCGACTCCGGCAGCTCCTTCCCGGAGCCCGCGGACGGCACACCCCGCCCGGACACGGCGGGGGTCTCAGGCCCGACCGCACCCGCACCCGTACCCGCACTCCCACCCGCGCTCGCACCGGAACCGCTGCCGCCGCCGGCGCTCGGCTCGGGTCCGGCGTTCCGGCGGCGTTGCGGGCCTCGGCCACTCCCGGCGGGGGCGTCGTGGTGGTCGGTCCGGCTCGGGCGGGTCGCGCGGGAGGTCCGGGCCAGGGCGTCGAGTTGGGCGTCCTCCGCGAGGCGGCGGGACACGGCTTCCGGGCGGAGGTCGCCCAGGACCGAGCGTTGCGCGAGCTTCAACTCCCGCAGCGTGAACGACGCGGGGCACGCGGGGCAGGCGACGGCGGCCTGCAACTGGTGCCTGCCGCGGTCCGGGTGGGCGCGGTACAGGCCGTGCAGCTCGCCTTCGCAGTTCGGGCAGCGGCGGTCGATGGGCAGGGGCGACAGCTGCCAGCCGGGCTCGGCATAGCGGGCGATCGCGGGCTCCGGGCGGACACCCCACCTGGCCTCCACCACGCCCGCGACGGACGTGTCCACGACGGGTGACCCCTGCTCCACTCGTCGCCTCCGTCCCGGCCCCGGCCGCCGGCCCCAGGCGGCCGACACGTGATGCTATGCCGAACCGCGTCCGGGCGGCCTCGGCGGTGACGGGGCGGGGTGGTCGGCGCTCGGTCAGTACAACCGAGGTACGAGAACACTGTTTCCGTACATTGTCGGACCATGATCACCCGATCGTGTCCCGGCGGGGGTCAGCCCGGGTCGGCGGCCACCAGGGCGGGGATGTGCTGCTCTTCCTCCGTCAACGAGCCGTGGTGCCCTACGAAGCCCGTCAGGCCCGGCTCCACCACCGAGCGCACGACCGCCAGCGAACCCCTCGCCGCCACGACCAGGTCACCGATCCGCGGCAGCACGTGGGCGGCCACGCGAGGACCGAACCAGCCCGCCGCCACCGCCTCCTCGCGTGACGCGATCCACGCCCGGTCGCCCAGGCGTTCGCTCCACCTGGCCCGCACGGCTTCCGCCGCGTCCGTGTACACGTGCCGGACCCGCGCCTCGCCGCCGAGCAGCCGCACGCCCTCCCTCAGGTCGGGGTCGGTGTCGAAGTCGACCCGGTCCTCGGCCGCCACCATGCCGTGATCGGCCGTCACGACCAGCGCGCCACCGGGCGGCAGGTTGTCGGCCACCGCCGCGGCCAGCCGGTCGACGAACCGCAGCTGCCACCGCCACGGGGCACTACCCGGCCCGTACACGTGACCGAGCGCGTCCAGGTCCGCGTGGTAGGCGTAGCAGAGCACCCGGTCGTCCGACCGCAACGCCTCGGACACCCGCGCCACCAGGTCTCCGAACCCGAGCACGCCCTGGAACCGCCCACCCCGCAACGCCGCCCGCGTCAGCCCGCTGCCCTTCTGGTCGCGCGGCAGCACGAGGCGCACCGCCACGCCCGCGTCGGCCGCCACCTCGAACGCCGTCCGCCGGGGCTGCACCTCCTCCGGCACGAGCACGGTCCGCAGGTCGACGTGCTCCGCCGCCCCGTACCGCGTCCACCGCAACGCGTTCAGCACCTCGTCACCGTCGGCGAACGAGTACCCGACCAGCCCGTGCTCACCGGTCGGCAACCCGGTGCCCAGCGCGGCCAGGCTGGTCGCCGTCGTCGACGGGAACCCGGCCGTGATCGGCGCACCCGCCAATGACGCCAGGAACGGCGCGTCGGCCTCGTGCTCGCGCAACAGCCGCCACCCGAGTCCGTCCACGAGCAGCACGCACACCCGGGACGGCCCGGAGATGCCGAGCACGTCCACCATCCCGGGCACGTCCAGCCCGGCGAGCAGCGACGGCACGACGTCGGCCAGCGAACCGGCCCCGTACCGGGGCACCAGCGGGTCCATGACGGCTGACCCTAGCCCGTGGGTCACGATGATCCGCATGACCACCGAACGCATCGGTCCACCCCTGCGGGGCGGCGAACGCGAGACGCTGCGCGCTTTCCTCGACTACCACCGCGCCACCCTGGCGATGAAGTGCGACGGGCTGTCCACGGAAGAGCTGCGCCGCCGGTCCATGCCGCCGTCCACGCTGACCCTGCTCGGCCTGGTCCGGCACATGGCCGAGGTGGAGCGCACCTGGTTCCGCCGGGTGATCAACCACGAGGACATCCCGCTGGTGTGGTCGGCCGACGGCGACTTCCAGGCCGCCTACGACGCGTCCACCGCGACCAGGTCCGAGGCGTTCGAGGCCTGGCAGCAGGAGGTGGAGCACGCGCGCCGCATCGAACGCGAGGCCGAGTCGCTGGACGTCACCGGCCACCACGAGCGCTGGGGCGAGGACGTGTCGTTGCGCCTGGTCATGCTCCACCTGATCCACGAGTACGCCCGGCACAACGGGCACGCCGACTTCCTGCGCGAGGGCATCGACGGCACCGTGGGCGCGTGACCGCCGACCAGCCCGGGATCTCGTCACGACTGTGGTGGCGGCCGTGCTGACGGGTGCGGGCCCAGGGCAGCGCGTGGTGGGCGGCGGGTGGACTCGCGTTGGCGGCGGGCGGTGGTGGGCGTGCTCGCGTTGGCGGCTGGTGGGTGGACTCGGGGTAGCGCCCGGCGTGGGGCGGGTGGCGGATCAGGCCGGAGCGGGGGTGCGCACC
>NZ_JBFAAX010000713.1:0-2959 GCF_040639995.1 Actinosynnema sp. NPDC023658
AGACCCGGCGCCCCCCGGGGCCTCCGCCGGGTTCCCAGGCCTTGCTCGCCGGGGGGGTCGGGGGGCCCCGACTGGGCTCACCCCCGGGCCCGCCGCCGGCCCTTGACGGCGGCGGCCCCGGGTGGTGCAGTGCTCGTACGACTGGAAAGCGCTTTCCACCTCTCGCTGAGGAGTCGTTGATGGCCAAGGTGAACCGTCGGACCTTCCTGGGTGGCATCGCCGCCGCGGGTGCCGCGTACGGGCTCCCGTTCGGCGGCGCGGGCAGCGCGCACGCGGCGGCGGCGGCCGAACCACCGCGCCAAGCCGCGCTCACCTGGCTCGAAGGCGGCACGCCGACCACGCACGCGGGCACCACGTGGGGCGTCCCCTGGCCGCGCGGCGCGTTCCCCAAGGACCAGACCTTCGCGCTGACCACCGCATCGGGCGAGCAGGTGCCGGTGCAGACCTGGGCCACGGGCGTCTGGCCGGACGGCTCGCTGAAGTGGAGCGCGCACGCGATCAGCGGACCGACCGCCGCCTCCGCGTACCGGCTGGAACCGGGCCCGGCGCAGGCGCCGGCGCAAGCCGTCACGGTGGAGGACAAGAAGCAGCACGTCATCGTCCGCACGGGCGTGATCGAGGTGACGGTCCGCAAGAGCGGCAGCGACCTGATCGAGCGGATCGTGCGCGGCGGTCAACCCGTGGTGCAGCGCGGGCACCTCGTGTGCCTGCGCCAGGACCACGACGAGGACGAGGACACCGGCAGCGCCAAGCGGGAGAAGTTCGTCAGCGCCGTGCGCAACGTCATCGTGGAGCAGAGCGGTCCGGTGCGGGCCGTGCTGCGCGTCGACGGCGTGCACCGGGGTGTCTCGGGCAAGCGCGAGTGGCTGCCGTTCACCGTCCGGTTCTACTTCTTCGCGGGCACGGACGCCATCCGCATGACGCACACGTTCGTGTGGGACGGCACGGAGGACGACTACCTGCGCGGGCTGGGCATCCGGTTCGAGGTGCCGCTGCGCGACGAGCTGTACGACCGGCACATCCGGTTCGGCGGCGAGGAGGGTGGGCTGCTGCGCGAGGCCGTGCGCGGCATCACCGGCCTGCGGCGCGACCCCGGTGCGGAGATCCGGGCCGCCCAGGTGGCCGGGCGGAAGCTGCCGCCGACGTCCACTTGGGACACCCGGGTCAGCAGCCGGCTGAACCTGATCCCGGCGTGGGGCGACTACAGCCTCAGCCAGCTCACCGCGGACGGTTTCGCGATCCGCAAGCGCACCAAGCCCGGCCACACGTGGGTGGACGTCGACGCGGGACGGCGGTCGCCCGGCTTCGGCTACGTCGGCGGCGTGAGCGGCGGCCTGGCGTTCGGCCTGCGCAACTTCTGGCAGCTCCACCCGACCCAGCTCGACGTGCGCGGCGCGGCGGGCGACAAGGCCGAGGTGACGGTGTGGCTGTGGTCGCCGGACGCGCGGCCGATGGACCTGCGCTTCTACCACGACGGCCTGGGCATGGACACGTTCGCGGAGCAGCTGGAAGGCCTCCAGATCACCTACGAGGACTACGAGCCCGGCTTCGGCACGGCGTACGGCGTGGCCCGCACCAGCGAGCTGACCCTGTGGGCGCTCGGCGCCACGCCGGACGACGCGAGCCTGGCCGCCATGGCGCAGGCCGTGCAGACGCCGCCGCTGCTGGTCGCGCCGCCGCAGCACCTGCTGGGCGCGGGCGTGTTCGGCGACTGGTCGCCGGTCGACCGGTCCACCCCGGCGCGGGCCGCGATCGAGGACCGGTTGGACTTCCTGTTCGACTACCACCGCGACCAGGTCGAGCAGCGCCGCTGGTACGGGTTCTGGAACTACGGCGACGTGATGCACACCTACGACCCGGACCGGCACCAGTGGCGCTACGACGTCGGCGGCTACGCGTGGGACAACTCCGAGCTGTCGACGGACCTCTGGCTCTGGTACGCCTACCTGCGCAGCGGGCGCGCGGACGTGTTCCGGATGGCGGAGGCGATGACCCGGCACACCGGCGAGGTCGACGTCTACCACCTCGGCCAGTGGAAGGACCTCGGCAGCAGGCACAACGTGCTGCACTGGGGGTGCAGCGCGAAGCAGCTGCGCATCAGCACCGCGGCGAACCGGCGGTTCTACTACTTCCTCACCGCCGACGAACGGGTCGGTGACCTGCTGCGCGAGCTGGTGGACGCGGACCGCACGTTCGTCGCGCTCGACCCGCTGCGCAAGATCCGCACCGAGCCGTACACGCCCGACCCGAAGGCGCTCGCGGTCGGGCTCGGCACGGACTGGGGCGCGTTGGCGGCGGCGTGGCTGACCGAGTGGGAACGCGGTGGTGACCCGATCGCGCGGCAGAAGCTGCTGGGCACGGTCGAGGACATCGGCGCGCTGAAGAACGGCTTCATCACCGGTGAGGCGCTCTACGACCTGGAGAAGGGCCGTTTCGCCACCGACCGCGTGCAGGTGAGCGTGTCGCACCTGTCGGCGGTGTTCGGGTTGGCGGAGGTGTGCAGCGAGCTGATCGACCTGCTGGACCGGCCGGCGTTCGAGAAGGCGTGGTTGCAGTACTGCCGGCTGTTCGGGGCGACCACGCAGGAGCAGCAGGCCGAGGTCGGCGGCTCGTGGAACGTGGGCTTCCGCCAGATGCACTCGCGGCTGACCGCGTACGCGGCCGCCCGGACCGGGGACGCGGCGCTGGCCGACCGCGCGTGGAACGAGTTCTTCGCGGGCCAGGACGGCTACGGGCCGGGGTTGCCGTGGCGGTCCACCCGGGTCGAGGGCCCGAACGCGCTGCGGCCGGTGGACGAGGCGCCGTTCGTGTCGACCAACGCCTCCGCGCAGTACGGCCTGGCCGCCATCCAGAACCTCGCCCTGGTGGGCGACAAGCTGCCACCGCAGCGGGTCGACCGCTGAGGAGGGCCGTGCTCCGGGTGTGCCCACGGCCCACCCGGGGCGCGGCCGACGGGCGC
>NZ_JBFAAX010000714.1:0-2517 GCF_040639995.1 Actinosynnema sp. NPDC023658
GTTGCTGCGCCGGGTCGCCCCCGGCAGCCGGGTCGCGGTGCTCAGCGCCAAGCGGCCGGAGACCGTGCTCGCGATGCTGGCCGTGCTGCGCGCCGGGTGCGCCTACGTCCCGGTCGACCCGTCGGCGCCCGAGCAGCGACAGCGGTTCGTCGTCGCGGACTCCGCCTGCGCCGCCGCGATCGGCGGCGACCTCGGCGTCCCCACCGTCACCGCGCAGGACGGCCCGACCGCGACCTTCCCGCGCCCGCGCCCCGACGACGAGGCCTACGTCCTCTACACCTCCGGCTCCACCGGCACGCCCAAGGGCGTCGTCATCACCCACCGCAACGCCGCCGCGTTCGTCGACTGGGCCGCGCGGGCCTTCCCGCTGCGGCCGGGCGACCGGGTCGCGGTGCACGCGCCGCTGCACTTCGACCTGCCGGTCTACGACGTCTACGTCGGGCTGGGCGCGGGCGCGCAGCTGCACCCCGTGCCCGAGCGGCACGCGTTGTTCCCCCAAGCCCTGCAACGGTTCCTGGCCGAACGCGCCATCACCCACCTGTACGCGGTGCCGTCGGCGTTGACCGCGCTGCTGCGCCGCTCGACGGTGCGCTCCGACGGCCTGCCCGCCCTGCGGCGCGTCCTCTACGCGGGGGAGGAGTTCCGCGCCGCCGCGCTCTCCGAGCTGATGCACGCCCTCCCGCACACGGCGTTCGCGAACCTCTACGGCCCCATCGAGACCAACGTCGTCACCAGCCACGTGCTCGACGGCCCGCCCGACCCGGCCGGCCGCGTCCCCGTCGGACGACCGGTGGACGGCGCGCTCATCGGCCTGCTCGGCGCGGACGGCACGGCGTCGTTCGACGGCGCGGCCGAGGGCGAGCTGGTCGTCGCGGGCGACTGCGTCACCCCCGGCTACCTCGGCCGCCCCGACCTCACGGCGCGGGCGGTGGTGGAGCTGCCCACCCCGCACGGCCCGCGCCGCTGCTACCGCACCGGTGACATCGCCCGCCGCGACGCCGACGGCCTGCTGCACCTGCTCGGCCGGCGCGACGGCCTGGTCAAGACGCGCGGCTACCGCGTCGAGCTGGGGGAGGTGGAGGCCGCGGCCGGCACCCACCCCGACGTGGCCGAGGTGGTCGTCGTCGCGGTGCCCGACCCCGAGCTGACCCACCGCCTGCACGCGCTGGTCGTGCCGCGGCCCGACGGCGGCCGGCTCACCGGGGCCGACGTGCTGGCCCACTGCCGGACCCGGTTGCCCGGCTACATGGTGCCCGGCGCGGTGCACGTCGTGCCGGACCTGCCCCGCACCAGCACCGGCAAGGTCGCCCGCGCCGACCTGCCCGCCCTCGTCACCACGATCGGGAAGGACGTCTGATGCGGCCACAGGCACAGGAGTTGGCCGACCGGGCCGCGGAGGCGGTGGCCGGGGTGCTCGGCCTGCCGCCCGACGCGCCCCGCTCGGCGCGGTCGTTGTTCGACCTGCCCGGGTTCGACTCGATCGCGGTCGTCGCGGTGCTGGACCGGCTGGAGACCGACCTGGGCGTGGAGGTGCCCGCGGACCTGATCGTGCCCGAGGCGTTCGACTCGCTGGACTCGCTCACCGACCTGCTGGCGACCACCGTCGCCGGCGCGACCCCGGAGGCGACCCGATGACCGCGTTCCTGCTGCACCACCTGCTGGACCGGCGTGCCGCGACGGCGCCCGACGCGCCGGCCGTGCGCCGGGGGGAGCGCACCTGGACCTACCGGGACCTGCAACGCCGGTCGGTGGCCCACGCCGAGTGGTTGCGCCGCCGCGGTGTCGTGCGCGGTGACCGCGTGCTGCTGCTCGCACCGCACGCGATGGAGACCGCGTCGCTCGTGCACGCCTGCTCCCGCCTGGGCGCGGTGCACGTCGTGCTCAGCGACCTCATCCGCCCCTACCACCTCGACCACATCCTCGGTGACAGCGAGCCGCGGCTCGTCCTCGCCACGGACGAGGCCGCCGGACGCCTGTCGGTCGCCGTGCCCGTGCACCGGCTGGCCGAGCTGCCCGACGAACCGTCCGAGCCGCTGCCCGCCGGCCCGCCGTGCGCGGGCACCGACCCGGTGGCGCTCATCTACACCTCGGGCAGCACTGCCATGCCCAAGGCGGTGATCTCCACCCATGCCCAGGTGCTGTTCGCCGTGTCCGCCATCCAGGAACGCCTCGGCTACCGCGACGACGACGTGGTCTTCGACTGCCTGCCCCTGTCGTTCGACTACGGGCAGTACCAGGTGTTCCTGGCCTGCCGGGCCGGGGCGTGCCTGGTGATCGGTGACGACGGTGACGCCGGCCCCGCGCTGCTGCGCCGCCTGGTCGAGCACGGCACCACCGTGTTCCCGCTGGTGCCGAGCCTCGCCGCCACCCTGGGCAGGCTCGTCGGCCGGACCGGCACCCCGCCCGAGCGGCTGCGCCTGGTCACCAACACCGGCGCCGCGCTGCCCGCCACCGCGTCCGCGCGCCTGCGGGAGGCCGTGCCGGGGCTCGACGTGGTGGCCTTGGTCGGCCTCACCG
>NZ_JBFAAX010000714.1:2527-2954 GCF_040639995.1 Actinosynnema sp. NPDC023658
CCGGCCGGGCTCGTGCGGCCTGCCGCTGCCGGGGACCGAGGCCTACGCCGCCGACGAGGACGGCCACCGGCTGCCGGCGGGCGAGGTCGGGGAGCTGGTGGTGCGCGGGCCGAACGTGATGGCGGGGTACTGGCGCGCGCCCGAGCTGACCGCCCGCCGGTTCCGCCGCGACGCGTTCGGCCAACCGGTGCTCCACACCGGCGACCGCTGCCGCTTCGACGAGGACGGCCACCTCCACTTCGTCGGCCGCGACGACGACATCTACAAGCAGCGCGGCATCCGGGTCAGCTCCCTGGAGGTCGAGGCGGCGGCGCTGGACGTGCCGGGCGTGGAGCTGGCGGCGCTGCTGCCGCCGGACGACTCGACCGGTGCGCGGCTCGCGCTGGCGGGCGACCTGCGAGCGCCGTACCGGGTGGAGAAGGACGGT
>NZ_JBFAAX010000715.1:0-2944 GCF_040639995.1 Actinosynnema sp. NPDC023658
ATCCGGTTCGAGAACGTCACCGTCACCTACCGCGACGCCGACGCGCCCGCGCTGGCCGGGGTCGACCTGCACGTGCCCGAGGGCGAGCTGTGCCTGGTCGTCGGCCGGACGGGGTCGGGCAAGTCGACGTTGCTGCGCGCGGTCAACGGTCTGGTGCCGCACTTCACCGGCGGCACGCTCACCGGCCGGGTGCTGGTGGACGGCCGCGACACCCGAACCCACCCGCCGCGCGAGCTGGCCGACGTGGTCGGCGTGGTGTCGCAGGACCCGCAGGCCGGGTTCGTCACCGACTCCGTCGAGGAGGAGCTGGCGTACTCGATGGAGTCGCTGGCGCTGCCCAACCCGGTCATGCGCAAGCGGGTCGAGGAGACGTTGGACCTGCTCGGCCTGGCCGAGCTGCGGCACCGGCCGCTGGCGACGCTGTCGGGCGGGCAGCAGCAACGGGTGGCCGTCGGCGCGGCCCTCACCGCCCACCCGCGGGTACTGGTGCTGGACGAGCCGACGTCCGCGCTGGACCCCGGTGCGGCGGAGGACGTGCTGGCCGCGCTGCACCGGCTGGTGCACGACCTGGGCATGACCGTGCTGATCGCGGAGCACCGGCTGGAACGGGTCGCGCAGTACGCCGACCGCGTGGTGTGGCTGCCCGGTGGTGGACGGCCGCCGATCGCGGGCGAGCCGGGCCCGGTGCTGGCCGAGGCACCCGTGGCGCCGCCCGTGGTGCGGTTGGGTCAGCTGGCCGGGTGGGACCCGGTGCCGGTGTCCATCCGGGACGCGCGGCGGCTGGCCGGACCGTTGCGCGAACGCCTCACCGGACCTCCCGTGGTGTCCGCGCCGCGGGCGGCCGAATTGCTGCGCACCGACGGCCTGCGGGTCCGGTACTCCACTGTGGACGCCGTGCGCGGGGTGTCGCTGAGCGTCGGTGCGGGTGAGCGGGTCGCCGTGATGGGGCGCAACGGGTCGGGCAAGTCGAGCCTGCTGTGGGCGGTGCAGGGCACGGGCAGGCGGTCCGGCGGCGAGGTCGCGGTGGACGGCGTCGACCCGGCGACGCTCAAGCCCGGCGTGCGGCGCAAGGCCGTCGGGTTGGTCCCGCAGCAACCCGGCGACCTGCTGTACCTGCACACGGTCGGCGGCGAGTGCGCGCAGGCCGACCGCGAGTCCGGCCGCCCCGACGGCACGTGCCGCGAGTTCCTGGACCGGCTCGCGCCGGGCATCCCGGACGACCGGCACCCGCGTGACCTGTCCGAGGGGCAGCGGCTCGCGCTGGTGCTCGCGGTGGCGCTCACCCCGTCGCCGCGCGCCGTGCTGCTGGACGAGCCGACCCGGGGGTTGGACTACCCGGCCAAGACCCGGCTGGCCGCCGCGTTGCGCGACCTGGCGGACGCCGGGCACGCGATCGTGCTGGCCACGCACGACGTCGAGTTCGTGGCCGAGTACGCGAGCCGGGTGGTGGTGCTGGCCGAGGGCGAGGTGGTGGCCGACGGTCCGACCGCCGAGGTGGTCACCGCGTCACCGGTGTTCTCGCCCCAGGTGGCGAAGGTGCTCGCGCCGCAGCCGTGGCTGACGGTGGCGGACGTGCGCGCGGCCCTGGCGGCCCGATGACCACCTCCCCCGTTCGCATCCGACCTCGTGCCACGGTCGCACTGGTGGTCGCGGCAGCCATCAGCGTGGTCGCGTTCGGGTGGCCGCTGCTGGTCTCCCCCGGCGCCGGATTCGCCCAGGGCACCACCGCGCTGCTCCTGCCGCTCGTGCTGGCCGTCGTGCTGGCCGAGATCAGCGAGGGCGGGCTGGACGCGAAGGCCGTGGCGATGCTGGGCGTGCTGTCGGCTTTGGGTGCGGCGATCCGACCGCTCGGCGCGGGCACGGCGGGCGTGGAGACGGTGTTCTTCCTGCTCGTGCTCGGCGGACGCGTCTTCGGTCCCGGGTTCGGGTTCGTGCTCGGCAGCACCACGCTGTTCGCGTCCGCCCTGCTCACCGGCGGTGTCGGGCCGTGGTTGCCCTACCAGATGCTGGGCGCGGCCTGGGTGGCGCTGGGCGCGGGGCTGCTGCCGTCGTCCCTGCGCGGCAAGGCCGAACTGGCGGTGCTCGCCGCGTACAGCGCCGCCGCGTCCCTGGTCTACGGGCTGCTGCTGAACCTGTCGTTCTGGCCGTTCGCCTTGAGCGCGGGCAGCACGACCCTGTCGTTCCAGCCGGGTGCGCCGGTGCTGGACAACCTGGTGCGCGTGGTGGCGTTCAGCCTGGCCACGTCCCTCGGCTGGGACGTCGGTCGCGCCATCACCACCACGGTCCTGGTGCTCGCGACCGGTCCGGTGCTGCTGCGCACGCTGCGCCGGGCCGCGCGCAGGGCGTCGTTCGGCGAGCCGGAGTTCACCGGGGCAGCTGCGCCGCCACCTCCGCCAGGGCGTCCAGCACCTCCGGCGTGACGTACCCGGCGGCGACCTCGGCCTCCGCCACGGTGACGGTGTCGTGGTGCCGGTCCGAGCCGTAGTTGGCCCCGCCGAACGCGATGTCCCCCAGACCGACCTGCGCCGTGTCCAACGGCTTGACGTCACCCGAGCCGGGCGCGTCCGCGACGTCCCGGAACCCCCGCGCGTCGGCGGTCGAGGGGAACGCCACCCAGGCCACCGCGATCACCGCCGAGTTGCCCGCGTCGTCCCCGACGAGGAACAGCGCCCGGTCCATCTCCGCGCACCCGGTCCGCCGCAGGAACTCCCGCACCGCGCCGAACGCCGCCGCCACGCAGTCGGTCCGCTCACGGTCGGTGCGCTTCAGCTCGCGCAGCCCCATCCGCTGCCAGGCGCCCTCGGCGTCACCGCGGCTCGCGAAGTCGCTGCCCTCGGCCTGGCGTGCCCGCACGCTGGGTCCGGCACCGCCACCACCGCCGCCGCCGGACGCGCCCGCGCCGAGCCCGACCGCTCCCCCGTACCCCACCGCGCTGAGCGCGACC
>NZ_JBFAAX010000716.1:0-2943 GCF_040639995.1 Actinosynnema sp. NPDC023658
TCCGCGCCCCGCTGGCCCCGCACCCCCCCCAGCCCCAGGGCGCCGGGGGCGAGGGAGAAGTGGGGGCCGGGCAGGCCCTGGGGGCGCCCGAGGTGCGCGGCGTCCGGGCCGGGGGCGCCCGCGTCCACGAGCGCCTTGATGGTGGGGACCGACGCGCGGACGCGGCCGTCGTCGGTGATCCGGTCGCCGTCCAGGGGGACGTTCAGCTCGGCGCGCACGAGGACGCGCCGACCCGAGACACCCTCGCTGAGCAGGTCGTCGAGAGTCTTCACAGCGAGTTGGTCCGCCTGTTCGGTCAGAGCTTGCTGGCGACGAGGTTGACCAGGTCGGCGAGGCGGTTGGAGTAGCCCCACTCGTTGTCGTACCAGCCGACGACCTTGACCTGGTTGCCGATGACCTTGGTCAGCGGCGCGTCGTAGATGCACGACGCCGGGTCGGTGACGATGTCCGCCGACACGATCGGGTCGGTGTTGTAGCGCAGGTAGCCCTTCAGCGCGCCCTCGGCGGCGGCCTTGTAGGCGGCGTTGACCTCGTCCACGGTGACCTCGCGGCCGACGGTGACGGTCAGGTCGGTGGCCGAGCCGGTGGGCACGGGCACGCGCAGGGCGTAGCCGTCGAGCTTGCCCTTGAGCTCGGGCAGGACCAGGCCGATCGCCTTCGCGGCACCGGTGCTGGTGGGCACGATGTTCAGCGCGGCGGCACGGGCGCGGCGCAGGTCCTTGTGCGGCGCGTCCTGGAGGTTCTGGTCCTGGGTGTAGGCGTGGATCGTGGTCATGAGGCCACGCTCGATGGTGAAGCTGTCGTGCAGCACCTTGGCCAGCGGGGCCAGGCAGTTCGTGGTGCACGAGGCGTTCGAGATGATCGTCTGCGAGCCGTCGTACTGGTCGTCGTTCGCGCCCAGCACCACGGTGAGGTCCTCACCCTTGGCCGGGGCGGAGATGATGACCTTCTTGGCGCCACCCTCGTCGACGTGCTTGCGGGCGGCGGTGGCGTCGGTGAAGAAGCCGGTCGACTCCAGGACGACGTCGACGCCGAGGTCCTTCCAGGGCAGCTTGCCCGGGTCGCGCTCGGCCAGCGCCTTGATGACCTTGCCGTCGACCGCGATGCCCTCGTCGGTCACGGTCACCTCGCCGTCGAGGCGGCCGAGGATGGAGTCGTACTTGAGCAGGTGGGCCATGGTGTTGACGTCACCGAGGTCGTTGAAGGCGACGATCTCGATGTCGTGCCCGCTGGCCTGAACGGCACGCCAGAAGTTGCGACCGATGCGGCCGAAACCATTGACACCTACGCGAACCGTCACGGTGAGTCTCCTCGGTACTCGACTGGCGTTGTCCCGCCAGGGGCGTGCAGTAATGGGCTGACCAGGCAGCCGAGAGCCAGCCTAGCCTCCGGCCTGCGTCCCTGGTCACGTGGACCACCAGGATCTCTTTATCGAACAAGAAAATCCAGCTCGACCGGCTTGTTACCACTGAGTAACTCGGCTGCGGCGCGTTCGGGACTCCCGAGTGCGGCTGCGCGGGGGCTCGACGTCGGGCCCGCCCGTTGCCCAGCGTAGAACTCCGGGTGCGCCGGCGCAGGGTGCGCGGAGCGTGACGGCGGCCGTGCTCCGAACGTTCAACTCAGGGGTCGTGAGCGTAGGACTCTCGCGCTGCGGACGTAGGACTCTCGCGGTCGGGGGAAAACACGCGGGCGGGGGTGGGCCGGTGGTGACGCTTCACTAACGGGTCGGCTCGGGCGTCACCCGATCGGGTTACAGTGCCCCACCTTTCCTCCTAGCTGCGGTGGTGGACGGTGGCGGTGGTGACGGGTGGGCCGGCGCTCGCGCACGAGCACGGGAGTGGACGGCGCACCGCCAGGGCCGACATCCAGGGCTTGCGGGCGCTGGCCGTCGGCGTGGTGGTCTGCTACCACCTGCGCCCGGACTGGCTGCCCGGCGGTTTCGTCGGCGTCGACGTGTTCTTCGTGATCTCGGGCTTCCTGATCATCGGCACGCTGACCGACGAGGTGCGGCGCACCGGCCGGGTCGGGCTGCTCGACTTCTACGCGCGACGCATCCGCAGGCTGCTGCCCGCGGCCACGGTGGTGCTGCTGGCGGTCACGGCGGCGGTGTTCGCGCTGCTGCGCTCGTCGCGGTGGCCGGCGGTGCTGCGCGAGGTGGTGTTCTCCGCACTCAACGCGCAGAACTGGCTGCTGGCGGCGCTGTCGGACGACTACGGGCACGCCACGGTCGGCGCCTCACCGGTGCAGCACTTCTGGTCGCTGGCCGTGGAGGAGCAGTTCTACCTGGTCATCCCGCTGGTGCTGCTGGTCGCGGCCGTCCTGGCGGCCCGTCGGGGCGCAGGGCCGGTGCGGTACGCGGTCGTCGCGGTGGGCGTGATCGCGGTGGCGTCGTTCGCGTTCTCGGTCTGGTACACGCCGGTGGACCACGGTGCGGCGTACTTCGTCACGCCCACCCGGATGTGGCAGCTCGGCGTCGGCGGCTTGGCCGCCATGGTCCTGCACCGGCTGCGGCCGGGCGGGGTCACCCGGTTCCTGCTGGGCTGGGGCGGCCTGGCCGCGGTGGTGGTCAGCGCGTTCCTGCTGACCACCGACATGGCGTTCCCGGGGTGGATCGCGGCGGTGCCGACGATCGGCACGGCCGCCGTGCTGGTCGCCCGCGACGACTCGCTGGCCCGGGTGCTCGGCCTGCGCCCGCTGACCTATGTAGGCGACATCTCCTACAGCCTGTACCTGTGGCACTGGCCGGTGATCGTGCTGCTGCTGGAGGTCACCGGGAGCGAGGCGTTGAGCCTGGAGCAGGTCGGGGCCGCCGCCGGGGCGAGCCTGGTGCTGGCGGCGTTGTCGAAGCACCTCGTCGAGGACCCGTTCCGGCGGCGCAGGCCCGACCGCAGGCGCACCACGTACGCGCTCGGCACGTCGCTGGTGGTGGTGACCGTGGCGGTC
>NZ_JBFAAX010000717.1:0-2931 GCF_040639995.1 Actinosynnema sp. NPDC023658
CGCGCGTTGCGCGGCGCCGGCGCGGAGGTCCACGACAGCCTGTCCGGGTTCACGCTGCTGGTGGGTGTGCTGCCGGAGCGGGTGGACGGGTTGCGGGCGTTGCCGTGGGTCGAGGACGTGACGCCGTTCCGGCCGACGATGAAGGTCTCGCCGCGCCTGCGCGCCGGCGGGTCGGAGCCCGGTGCGGCGGAGCTGTCCGCGCTGGACCTCGTCGGCGGCGAGGAGCTCGTCGAGGTGTCGGTGTTCCCCGGCGAGAGCGTGCAGGAGGTCGCCGCGTGGGTGCGCGGGTCCGGCGGGACGGTCCTGACGACCACCGCGCGGACGCTCGTGGCGCACGTCGACCCGAGCGGGCTCGCGGACCTGCCCGGCGTCCAGGCCGTGCTGCCGCACGCGCTGCCGGAACTGGGCAACGACCGGGCCCGGGTGGTCATGCGCGTGCCGAACGACGCCTCCGACCCCGGCCACGGGCTGACCGGCGCGGGTCAGGTCGTCGCCATCGCGGACTCGGGCCTCGACACCGGCGATCCCGCCACCGTGCACCCCGACCTGCGCGGCCGGGTCGAGCGGATCGTGAGCTGGCCGACGACCACCGCCCTGGCGCCGTTCCTCGGGGACCCGCCCGGTGCCGACGACGGTCCGGCCGACCTCGACTCCGGCCACGGCACCCACGTGGCCGGGTCGGTGCTGGGCAACGGCCAGGCCGCCAGGTCCGCCGGCGCCGCCGTGGTGCCCGCGGGTGTCGCGCCGGAGTCGCGGGTGTTCTTCCAGGCCATCTCCCAGCGGGTCGACTGGAAGACCGCCGACGAACTCGCGGCGGCCGGGCTGAAGCCGTTCACCACGCCCTGGCCGCCCCCGGCGGTCGGGTTGCGGGGCCTGCCCGACGACATCGGCGTGCTGTTCCACGAGGCGTACGCGGCCGGAGCGCGGGTCCACACGAACTCGTGGGGCGCGGCGGCCGGACCGGGCGTGTACACGGCGAACTCGGCCGAGGTCGACGAGTTCACCTGGAACCACCCGGACCTGCTGGTCCTGTTCGCCGCGGGCAACCTGGGCCGCGACGCCGACCAGGACGGCGTGGTCGACGCCGCCTCGGTGACCTCGCCCGGCACCGCCAAGAACTGCCTGACCGTCGGCGCCACCGAGAACGCCCGCCCGCCCGGCTCGGACCCGAAGCCCGGCCTGGACGTCACCTGGGTGCGGTTGGGCTACCCCCGGCTGGCGGCGGCGGGCCACGTGTCCGACAACGCCGACGGCATGGCGGCGTTCTCGTCGCGCGGCCCGACCGAGGACGGTCGGATCAAGCCCGACGTCGTCGCACCGGGCACGAACAACCTGTCCGCGCTGTCGTCGGTGCTGCCGCCCGGGGCGAAGCCGTTGTGGGGCAGGCTGCCCGAGGGGCACCCGCTGCGCGACCACTACGTGTGGAGCGGCGGCACCAGCATGGCCACCCCGCTGGTCGCCGGCGCCGCGGCGCTGGTCCGCCAGCACCTCGTGCGCGACCGCGGGCACCGCACGCCGTCCGCCGCGCTGGTGAAGGCGTTCCTGGTCAACGGCGCGGTCCCGGTGCGCGGCCAGTTCGACGGCGAGGTGCCGGCGGGCCCGAACAACGTGAGCGGGTTCGGCCGGGTCGACGTCGGCCGGTCGGTCGCGCCGGACGCGCGCCACCAGACCCTGTTCGCCGACGGTCCCGGAGCGGAGGTCTCCACCGGCGAGGTGAAGGCCTACCAGGTCGACCACGTCGACCCGGCGCTGCCGCTCAAGGTGACGCTCGTGTGGACCGACGCGCCCTCACAGCCGGGCAACGGCGGGCTGGTCAACGAGCTCTACCTCCAGGTCCGCACCCCTGGCGGGACCGTGCTGCACGGCGACGAGCACCCGTTCCCGAGGGCCACCAACAACGTGCAGCAGGTCGTGGTGGACGCGCCGGAGGCGGGCACGTACCTGGTCCGGGTGTGGGGCGTCTCGGTGGTGGCGGCGCCGCCGACCGGGCCGCGCGGCACCGACCCGCGACAACCGTTCGCCGTGGCCGTGTCCAACGGTGACGCGCTGACCTGATCGGAATCGGGAAGGGGGAGAGATGTCGGTGTTGTTCGCCGCCGCGATCCTGGGGGTGGTGGTGGTCGTGATCTTCCGACGCCTGCGGGCGCGACGCGACCGGCAGGACGCCGGTCCGGACCCGATGCACGTGCCGACGCTGGACGTGGTCACCATCGGCATGCAGGGCTGCGGCAAGACGATCCTGCTCGCCGGCACGTACCGGGCGATGCAGACGCCGTCCAACCGGGACTTCTACCTGCGCGCGCCGTACGACCAGGTGATCGAGCTGGGCAGCTGGTACCACGACGTCGCGACACCGGACAGCGGCTGGCCCGCGGGCACGCGCAAGTCCGAGCTGCGGGAGTTCCGGTTCGACGTCATGACGCGCACCGCGAGCGCGCCGGAGACCGTGCTGCGGCTCAACTACCTGGAGTACGCCGGCGAGCTGCTGACCGAGCGGCAGGAACCCGGCTCCACCGCGCAGGGCAGGCTGTTCGACGCGGTGGACGGGGCGGACGCGCTGATCGGCCTGATCGACGGCCTGCGCGTGCGGCAGGCCTACCACGGCGACGGGCGCGGCGCGGCCCTGCTCCAGCGGTCCCTGGACACGTTGGTCAGCACGATGTTCGCGTCCACCAGCCCGATCACGTTCGTGGTCACCAAGTGGGACCTCCTCGACGACCTGCACCCGGACCAGGACGTCCGGTTGCGGCTGGTGCGCGACACGTTGATGGAGTCGCCCGGCTTCCGGGACCTGGTCCGCGAGCACAGCGCGCGCCGGGTGATCCGCGCCCTGCACCACCGGATCGGTGTGCTGGAGGCGTTGTTCCCCAGCTCCGTGCTGGGTGACCGGTGATGACCGGCTGGCCCGCCGACCGCGAGCGCGAACCCCGG
>NZ_JBFAAX010000718.1:0-2926 GCF_040639995.1 Actinosynnema sp. NPDC023658
CGCGGTGACCAGGTTGTGCAACTGCGCCTTGGCCGTGGGCGGTGCGTCGGGGCCCCACACCGCCTCGATCAGCCGCTGCCCGCCGACCGCCCGCCCGGCCTCCAGGACCAGCACCGCCAGCACCACCCGCTCCCGCCGGCTGCCGACGGGCAGCTCCCGCTCCCCCACTCGAACCCGCACCGGCCCCAGCACCCCGATCCACATGCCGCACACCCTAGGACCGCAGGTCAGGCCTCCCGCCGCGGTCCGCGCCGGTGTCGATGCGGGCGACCGGGGCGACGACGAGGTCGTGCACCCGCCAGTCGAAGTCCCGCGCCCACCGCTGCAACTCCTCCAACCGCTGCACGAGCCCGTCGGTGTGGGCGACGGGCACCACCAGCAGCTCACCGGCGAACACGTGCCCCTCCTCCCGGATGCGCAACCACGCGTCCGCGATCCAGTCGTGGTCGAGCACCGCCGCCAGCAGCTGGTCCGGCAACGGGTGCGGACGGCTCCCGTCCACCACCCGCGGCCGGTTGTCCATCAGGTTGGCCACCGCCGCACGGGTGCTGCGCACGCCGTCCCGGACGATGTCGGCCCCGATGACCATCGCCGCCACCGCGTCGGCCCACCAGAACCCGAACCCGATGCCCAGCACGCCCAGCACCGCCGCGGCGGCCGTCAACCAGTCGGCCCGGTTCATCTCCGCGTCCGCGTAGAGCACCTTGTCGTGCAGCTCCCGGGCGATCCTCAGCTTCGCGTGGCCCAGCATGACCGCCGGCGGCACCGTCGCGAGCAGCACCACGATCATCAACCAGCCCAGCCAGAACCGGAACCCGAACACCTCGACCAAGCCGATCGGCGGGCGTTCACCGGCCACCAGCCGCACCGCCGAGTCGTAGACGACGTACGCGCCCAACCCCAGCAATGCCACCGAACCCGCCAGGAACGCAACGCTCACCGACCGGTGGTAGCCGTAGGGGAACTGCTCGTCGGGCGCCCGGTTGCGGAACCGCGCGGCGATCAGGAAGGCCGCGGGCGGCACCAACCCGAGCATGTCCTCGATCCAGGCGGCCTTCATCGCCTGCGACTGTCCCAACGTCACCGCCAACAGCCCCACGGCGGCCAGGAAGAACGCGATCGTCCACCAGGCCAACCGCACCGCCCGCCGGTGCAGCGCGGCCTTGTCCGCGGGCAGCTCGAACCGGTCGTAGACCCTCACGCCGCCTCCTCGGCCAGCAACCGCTCGACCTCGCCGCCGGGCAGCTCGGCCAGGAACCGCTCGACCTCCACCTGCCACCCGTTCTCCCCCAGCGGCAACGCCCAGACGTGGCTGCGCTCGACCAGCACCTGCTTGCCCGCCCGCAACCCCAGCCCGGCCGTCCGCCAGTCGTCCACCGCCACCGGCAGGTCCCGCGCCTCCCCGACCTCCTCCACCGGCACCACCACCGCGTCCTCCTCGGCCAGCGCCGCGGCCTCGTCCGTGCCGGCCCTCACCGCCACCCGCACCCCGGCCAAGTCCTCCGGGACGTCCCCGGCCGCCGCCACGACGACCTTCGTGACCGCGTACGGCCGCGTCAACGACGCCTCCTCGATCCAGGGCGAGTTCCCCTCCAAGCCACCCACCACCAGGTCGAGCTGCCGCTCCCCCACCGCGGCCATCAACGACGACTCCGCCCCCACCGTCCACTCCACCCGCGCCCCCACCCGTTCCGCGAGCCGTCGGACCAACTCCACCTCGACCCCGGAGACCTCACCCCCGTCACCCACCCGAGTCCAAGGCCGGTTCTCCGCGACACCGACCCGGACGACGCCACCCCGCACCCGCTCGGACGTCCCGTCGACGTCACGAGGCAGCCCGCATCCCGTCGCCAGCACCGCAACCAGCACCAACACCCGCCACATACGGCCTCCTCGCCGGCCCACCAGCCCCAACACCTCCCCGAGTACCCAAACCGCGCCACTTGATCACCGACGTCGTCGACGCGCCGGCGACCGGACGCCCGACCTCGGCCCTGTGATGGAGTGCACAGATCGTTATGTCGCCTCTGGCCAGTTCGGGTGATTTGTAGACCTATTGATCGCCACTCGTTCGAGTGAAGGATGAAGCGGTCCCCCCAGGCGCGTCCCGCCTGGACCCCTGCCCGGAAGGTCCGGATCCCCGTGTCAAGAAGAGGCTTCGCGGCCGTCGCAGTCCCCGTCGTGCTCAGCGCCCTGCTGGCCGGTGCCACCCCGGCCCGGGCGCAGCTGCCGCTGCAGAGCCCGATCGACATCACGCCGACGGCGATCCGCATCGACCCGCACCTGCCCCAGTTGCAGATCTCCTACGGCCACCACGTCGCCGGCGACCTCCACTACGTCCGCAAGGACGCAACGGCGACCGACGGCTGCACGGTGCGCAACCACGAGGAGACCGAGGAGTTCGACGTCCAGCCCGGCGCCGGGTACGTGACCCTGTCCGGCGTCCGGTACGACCTCGTGCAGTTCCACTTCCACACCCCGTCCGAGCACCGCTTCGCGGGCCACGCGGACCCGCTGGAGATGCACCTGGTGCACCGCAGCGCGGCCGGCTCCCTGCTGGTGATCGGCGTCCCGCTGCGCGTCGGAGCCCCGTCCGCCGTGGACACCGCCCTGGCCCACCTCGCACCCGAGTGCGGCGAGGAGGTCCACCTCCCCGACCTCGACCTGAACACCCTGCTCCCGGTCAACCACGCCACGGCCCGCTACACCGGCTCCCTCACCACCGCCCCGTTCACCGAGGGCGTGCAGTGGTTCCTGATGAGCGAGAAGACGGTGGGCCAGGACACCGTCTCCCACTTCCAGGGCCTGTTCTACGAGGGCAACGCGCGCCCCGTGCAACCGCTGAACGGCCGCACCGTCCGAGTGGAACTCCCCCACCTCTGACCTCGGACCGCCGGCGGGCTGGCGAGTCCACAATGGACCTGCC
>NZ_JBFAAX010000719.1:0-2923 GCF_040639995.1 Actinosynnema sp. NPDC023658
CGCGCTGCGGGCCAACCTGCTGCCCACCCCGCTGCCCGAGGTGCCGGGGGCGGCCCTGGCCGGCGTCTACGAGCCCGCGCACCGGCAGGCGATGATCGGCGGCGACTTCTACGACGTCCACCCGCGTGAGGACGGCAGCGCGGCGTTCGTGCTCGGTGACGTGGCGGGCAACGGGCTGGAGGCGGCGGCGCACAGCGGTCGGGTGCGGCAGAGCCTGCACACGCTGCTCGTGGTCGAGCAGCGGCCCGCGCAACTGCTGCACCTGCTCAACGCGGCGTTGCGGGCGGCGGGCAGCCGTCTGTTCACCACGCTCGTGGTCGGCACGATGGTGCCCGTGCAGGCGGGTGGGTTGCGGCTCACGCTCGCCGCGGGTGGCCACCCCGCGCCGCTCGTGCTGCGCGGTGACGGGCGGGTGGACGAGGTGGCGGTGCGCGGCGGGATCGTCGGCGTGCTGCCGGAGGTTCGGTTCCACCAGACCGCGGTGGTGCTCGCGCCGGGCGACACGTTGCTGCTCTACAGCGACGGGTTGACCGAGGCGCGCAAGTACGGCGACCGGCAGGAGCTGTTCGGTGACGCGCGGCTGAAGGCGGCGCTGGCCGACTGCGCGGGGCTGTCCGCCGCCGCGGTGTCCGACCACTTGCGCCGCGTGGCGTTCGACTGGCTGGGACCCGCGGACCACGACGACCTCACCCTCCTCGTGGTGCAGGCGACCTGAGCGACGTGCTGACCTGCTGACCTTCGGAAGTGCTGACCTGCTGACTTTCGGAACTGCGATCGGACAGGCTCGTCGGTGATCAACCCCCGGCAAACGCTTGCCGGCAGCACGTCACCAGCCTGCGGACCGCCGGGTTGTGGTCGTTCTTCCACACCAGCGACAGCAGCGCGGGCGTGTCGAGGTCGTCGATCGGGACGGTCACGAGCCGGTCGGCGTAGTGGCCGGCCATCGACTCGCTGAGGACGGCCACCGCGAGACCCCGGCCCGCCAGCGCGGCGATCGCGTCCGCCGCACTGGCTTCCAGCGCGATCGTCGGCCGGAGGCTCCGCGCCGCGCACGCCTGGTCGAACACGGTGCGCAAGCCGGTGCCGGCGGGCATGCAGACGAGCGGGTGGGCGACCAGCTCGGTCAGGGTCGTGCGCCGCGCCACCGCCAGCGGGTGCCCGGCCGGTACCGCGGCGACGAGCCGTTCGTCGATGATCGTCCACGCGTCCAGCCCGTCGGGCGTGGTGGTCGACGTGCCGACCAGGGCCAGGTCGACCGAGCCGTCGTGTACGTCCGCGACGAGCCGGCCGGAGTTGCCCTCCACCAACGAGACCTCCACGGCGGGGTGCGCGCGGTGGAACGTGGCGAGGGCGTCGAACAGCGCCGTGATGGTGCAGCCGACGACCATGCCCACGGTGAGCCGACCGCGGACCAGGTGGGTCACCTCGTCCACCGCCTGCCCGACCGCCCCGGCGGCGGCGAGCGCGGCACGGGCCGGGTCGAGCGCGGCCTTCCCCGCGACGGTCAACGTCACCGCCCGTCCGGACCGGTCGAACAGCTCGGCGCCGAGCTCGCGCTCCAGCTGCCGGATCTGGGCGCTCACCCCGGACTGGCTGATGTGGACCCGCTCGGCGGCGCGGGTGAAGTTGCGCTCCTCCGCCACCGCGACGAAGTACTCGAGCTGCCTCAGTTCCATAACTGGCAATTCTAACGACCATAAGAAGCATCTGTTTCACTTCTGGCACTCGCTCGGCCACGCTGAGGCGACCACAGGCAGAACCGAGGAGAAGTCATGTCCGATCAGGACCGGAACCACGAGAAGGCCATGCGCCCCGAGGACATCACCCGCCTGTTCGTCGAGCGGTCGAACGCCGGCGACGCGGCGGGTGTGGCGGCGCTCTACGAGGAGGACGCGGTGCTGGCCTACCCGCCGGGCAGCCGCACGGTCGGCCGCGAGGCGATCCGCGAGCTGTGGGAGGGAGTGCTGGCCCACCGCCCCCACTTCGAGCAGGAGACCCCGCTGCCGACGTTGGTCAGCGGCGACATCGCCCTCACCTCGACCCCGCCCAAGGACGGGAGCGGTGCCCGCGCGCAGGTCGTGCGGCGTCAGCCCGACGGCAGGTGGCTGCGCGTGCTGGACCAGCCCGAGTTCGTGCCGCCGACCTCGTAGCTCGCGTGCCGCAGTCGTCCGGCACGGGTCACGACGAGCAGGTGGCTGCTCGAACTCGGACGCGTGGCGCGCGTACCCGTCGCGCGGTCAGGACCTGCACGCCTGATCCGCCGACAGCGGCACCCAGTGCAGCGCCTCGCGCCACCCCGGCCGGTCGAACGCCCAGTCCGCGAGCACCGCCGCGACGGGACCGACGCCGATCACGTCGGGTTGTCGGGGCACCCGCGCCTGGAAGTGGTGCTCCGGGCCGCCTTCGCGGTGCTCGACCAGGTGGCTCAGGTCGTCGTCGAGGTGCACCCGCATGTAGTGCTGCCCGGCCGGCTCCCGGTCGAGCCGTTCGACGACCAGGTGGCGGTGGGTCAGGTCCAGGTCCGCGAGGAGGGCATGCAGGGCGGTCTCGGACGGGCCGTCCCAGGACTTCCCGGACCACTCGATCACGCGTACAACCCGATTCGTCACAACGCGTCAACATACTCACGGTTCGCGACATACTCACAGGCCCATGCCCGCGCGCACGGTTAGGCCCGCCCCGACCAGCAGCACGAGGGACGCGCTGAGCGCGGGCACGGCCGTGAAGCGGTCCCGCAGGCGTTCGACGGCGGCCAGCCGGTCTTGTGCCCCAACCCGGCCAGGATCACTCCCCGGTGGTAGAGGAACACGGCGTTGTGCCACCCGGTCGACGCCGCGCGGTCGGCGAACGTCAGCGCCTCCTCGTCCCGACCGTTCAGGTGCAGCGCCCACGCCAGAGCATCGGCCACCAGCACGTGCTGCCG
>NZ_JBFAAX010000720.1:0-2195 GCF_040639995.1 Actinosynnema sp. NPDC023658
CGCCGAACCGGCACCCCCGGCACCGCCGGTGGTGGTGATGGTGTCGACACCGGAGTCCGTGGTGCCGCCGTTGATGGACCCGGAGTTGCCGACGCCGCCGACGCCCGAGGCGCCCCCGAGACCGCCGGCACCCGCTCCGCCAGCCGTGGCCCCGCCGTAGCCGCCCAGCCCGCCGACGCCGCCGAGGCCGCCCTTGCCGCCGGTGGCGTTGACGGTGTCGCCGCCGACGCCGCCGATGACGGACCCGACGTTGGCAGCGCCGCCGACGCCGCCGACGCCGCCGTTGCCGCCGGCACCGCCCGCGCCGCTGTTCAGGCCGAGGCCGCCGATGCCGCCGGCGCCGCCGTTGCCGCCCGCACCACCGGTGACGGTGATCTGGTCGGTGCCGTCACCGCCGTCCACGATGCCGGAGCTGCTGATGCCGACGCCGCCGCTGGTCCCGACACCGCCGTTGCCGCCCGCGGTCCCCGCGGGGGTGCCCGCCGTGCCGTTCGCACCGGGAGGACCTGTCGTCCCGTTGATGCCGCCGGTGCCGGTGATGATGATGGTGTCGTTGCCGCCCAACCCCCTGATCGTGCCGGCGACCGAGCCGCCGGTGATCGTGATGGTGTTGGCGTTGGCGGTGCCGTCGAGGACCTGACCGGCGGGGACACCCGCCGTGCAGGTCACGTTCTCACCGGACCGGACACACCCGGCCGGGTCGGCGGCGTAGGCGGAGCCGGGAGCCACCAGGGCGAACCCCGCCACCGTCCCCAGCCCGATCAGAGCACGTCGTACCCGTACTGCCGTGGTGCTGTGCGTGGTCGATCTCATGATCTTCTCCACCTCTCTGGTGATGGGATTTCCTCTGCGCCGGTGAGAAGGCCCGAGCAGGCCTGTCATCGCAAGAGCGCAGGTTTTCTCGTTGATCTGCCGCCATCGCCGGGTGATTCATCCGCGAGCTGATCGATCGCATGACCGGATTGATGGGCGGTACCGCGCAGCGATTCGTCTGCGCTCCCGGGGCAACTCTGTTCCTCTTCGGCCTTGTTTACAAGCGGATCGGCGGTTCGTCATCCCGTTGCGAGGAATTCCCGGGTGACGATGGAATTTCCACTCTCGAATAGGCGGAGTTTGTGGGTAAACATTGATTCCGGTGTTCCTCGTCACCGCGGACGTCGTCCGTGTTCGACGGTGGCACCCCGCTCGATCCTCCGGACCGAACGCGCGAGGTCGTTCTGCGACCCGCTCGACCTTCGTCGAGAAGTGAGGCCCCGTACGGCCATTCGGGCGACTGTGCTGTCGGTCAACCGGCCGAAGAGGTAGGTTGTTGTTGTTACCCCGGACCCCGGTGGCACCACCTCCGTTGATTGGAGGTGGGCGGCACACCGGGGTTTTGTGCGTCGGTGGACCGCATCGGCCGGCTCGAATCGTGCCGGGTGCCGGTGCGTGCCTTCCGGGCAACTTGACACCGCGTGTCGCACGCCGTCATTGCCGTGCTCCGGGAAATGCAACAGCCAGAGTTCCATCACATTTCTACACGAGGAGTGCACATCATGGGAATCGTCATCGTCGGCGGTCTGATCGACTCTGTTGTCGGCATCGTCAACGGCACCGCGGCCGGCATCCTCGGTGCCGCCGGCGCGGTCCTCTTCCCCCTGCTCGGCCTCTGACCAGGGAGTCCGGCCGCCGGCACGACCCCCGTCAAGCCCCAGCGGTGGGGGTCGTGCCACGTCCGCGGGGCTCGCGCACGACCACCGGCCTGAGGTCTGTGGCGATCACGTCAATGGATCGGGCTCTGATCGGTCTCGATTTGTCCTGGCCGAGTGAGATTCGGACTCGACCCCGCGACGTCGGTCGAAAGCACTCGGCGGGGCTTCCTGTCGCACATGGGGCGTGCGTCCATTCGGGGGATGCAACGTCAATTCCCGCCGCAGCAGGAGTAGCGTCCCGTTTCACACCCCAGACCTCGGTGCCGTGAGCTACCGCCATGAGCGGTCGTGCTTCACGGGCCGAGGTTTTCTGCGTGTAGGGAAATGGGCGCCGACGGCCCACGCGGGCTGTGGCGGCGTGCGAATCGCACCACATCGTTTTTGCCAGCGCATCGCGCTGTGCAGGTCATGACCGACAACGTGTCAAGGAAACGAGCATGAGAATCCAACAGAGTCAGCTCCGTCGAGGGATCGTCGCGACCGTGGCCGGCTTCCTCGCCGTCC
>NZ_JBFAAX010000720.1:2205-2912 GCF_040639995.1 Actinosynnema sp. NPDC023658
TCCCCTTCTTATGGGCGGTCACCCCCGTGGCCGCGCACGCCGCCGTCAACTGCGTCGTGAGCGCCGGCGTGACCCAGACCGACACCGTCGTCACCGGCACCCCCGGCAACGACACGATCGACTGCGGCGGCACGAACCCGGCCAAGACGATCAACGGCAACGGTGGCAACGACACCATCACCGGCTCGGACTTCAACGACACGATCAACGGCGGCGACGGGAACGACACCATCACCGGCGGCACCGGCGACGACACGCTCAACGGCGGCCTGGGCATCGACACGATCTCCGGCAGCGCCGGCAACGACATGCTCGTCGGGGCGTCCAACGACGGCAGCCAGGACAGCCTGGACGGCGGCCTCGGCACCGACACCTGCCAGGGGCCCGCGCCGGACCCCGACATCCACGCGAGCTGCGAGAACACGAGCACCCCGCCGGGATCAGGACCGGGCTCGGGCACGGTTAACGCGACCGAGCTGTGCATCGCGACCGGCGGCGTGCTCACGCTCACCGTCAACCCGGTGGGCTACATCTGCGTGTTCAACCCCCTCAGCGGCAACAACCGCCGCGCCTCCGAGGCCCGCGCCATCTGCACCGGAGCCGGCGGAACCTTCGTGAACCTCCTTCCCCTGAGCTACACCTGCCTGCTGCCGACCACGCCGTAACCCCCGCACCACCGGTCGATCAAGTGGCTCGTCACCCGACCC
>NZ_JBFAAX010000721.1:0-2903 GCF_040639995.1 Actinosynnema sp. NPDC023658
CTCGCCCAGGACACCCTCAACGGCGGCGACAACACCGACTCCTGCGGACCCGTCGGCGTGCCCCCGGACCTCCGCAGCAGCTGCGAGTCGTAGCACTCGGGCACCACCGAGATGACCCGCGGACACGGCAGACCATCGACGACCCGGCCCCGGAAGGGGACCGGGTCGCTCCGCGTGCCGTCCCGGGCTCCGGGGGCGTAACCCCTGAACGGGTGGTTTGAGCGGCCACACCCAACCTCACGCATGACGGATTCGGGTGGTGGCAAGGGATTGACCCGCGATCCGGGACGTTCGCCGTGCTCGTGCTGGTAACCTGGTCGACAGGACGTCAGTCGACGGTTCCACCGCAGCCGGCCCCGATCCGGCCGCGTGTGCGCGGCTCCGCGCACACCGTGCACGTCAAAGCCGGAAGGTCTTCCGTGATCATCTCTTCGCGCCCTCTCGACACCACGCCGGCACCGGGCTCGTGACCTCGCTGGTGGCTCCGGAAGCGCGCTCGGCGGCCCCCGGCAGCCAACCGGGTTCGCGCGTCGCGCTCCTCGACGGGTTCCGGCTCACCCGGGGAGCCGAGGCCATTCCGGTCTCCGGGGGAGCGGAGCGCCTGCTGGCGTTCGTGGCGATGCGCCGGCGGGCAGTGGGACGGCTGTCGGTGGCGGGCTCGCTGTGGGCGGACGCGACCGAGGGCCACGCCTACGCGGCCCTGAGGTCGACGTTGATCCGCATGACTCCCACCTGCCGGGACGCGCTGCTCGTCACGCCGTCGAGCCTGGAACTCGCACCAGGTGTCTCGGTCGACCTGCGCGACGCCCAGGCGCTCGCCCACCGCCTGCTCGAAGCCGGTCCGCACGCCGCGGACGACCTGAGCGTGGAGTCGGTGGCCACCCTGTCGTCGGTACAGCTGCCGCTCGGGTACGACGACGGGTTCGCCTAAGAGGCCGAGGACTGGCGCCAGCTCCGGCTCCACGCGTTGGAGGCGGTGGTGGACGGCCTGGTCGAGGCGAGGCGCTTCGGTGACGCCACAGCCGCGGCCGGCGTGGTCGTCCGAGCCGACCCGCTGCGGGAGAGCGCGCAGACCGCCCTCATCCGCGTCCACCTGGCCGAGGGCAACCGTTCCGAGGCGGTGCACGCGTTCGACCGGTTCAGCCGACTCCTCCACGTCGACCTGGGTCTGGCGCCGACCCCGGAACTCCGGGACCTGGTCGGACGTCACGCGAGGCCGCTGCGCGGCTGACCGGGCGGGCCGCCGCCCCGATCAGCGTCGGACCTGCCCGGTCCTGGCGGGCGCGTCGAGGAGCTGCGGGGTGTCGATGTCCCCCGCGATGACGTCGTGGGCGACGCTGCTCAGCTTGAGGTTGTGCCCGCGGGCGTAGCCGCGCAGCGCGGCGAACGCGGTGTCCATGTCGACCTGGAGGCGTTCGGCCACCAGCCCCTTGGCCTGCTCGACGACCACCCGGCTGTTCAACGCGGCTTGGAGCTGCTCGGTCAGCACCTGGTGGTGGTGGATCGAACGTTGCTGCAGCAGGCCGATGGTGGCGACGTCGACCAGCGCGGTGGCGGTGCGCAACGCGGTGTCGTCCAGCTCGCCGGACCGGTTGCGGAAGAGGTTGAGCGCGCCGATCACCTCGTTGCGCAGGCGCATGGGCACGGCGTCCACGGCAGCGAACCCCGCCTCGGTGGCCGCCGCGGTGAACCGCGGCCAGCGCTCACCCGCGTCCACCAGGTCGGGGTGGCTGACCCTGGTGCCGGTGGCGAACGCGTCCAGGCACGGCCCGTCGTCGTTCTGGAGCTGGAAGAGCTCCAGCAGCCGGGCCTGCTCGTTGGACGACGCGACCAGCTGCAACCTGCCCAGCTGGTCGGCCAGCAGCAGTCCCGCGGCGTCGACGTCGAGGAGCTCGACGCACCGGTCCACGAGCATGTGCAGGAAGTCGATGACGTCGAAGTCGTCGACCAGGGTGTCGGCCAACTCGACGAACGTTTCGACGAGACGTTCACCGTCCATCGCAGCCACCTCCGCTGGTGTGCTCAGAGCGCGATCGTGTTCCTCGCGTGTTCATGGTCGTCCCCCATCGCGGTCGAATCGCCGTCGGCGGGCCACCACGTCGGCCGCCAGCCCGCTCAGCGGCACCTGCTCGGCGAACGCCCGTGCCCGCAGGTGCGCGAACGCGTCAGCGATGCCCAGGCCCAGTTGCGCCGCGACCATCCCGGTGGCCTGGTGCACGTGGGGATTGTGCAGGGGGAGCCCGTCCTCGGGGACGCCGGCCGTGTTGAGGTGGGCCTGCTCGTCCAGCAGCAGTCGCAGGGCCAGCTCCGCGAACGCCAGTGAGTCGGTGAGCGTCGCGGCGTCGAGGTGCCCCGGGTCGGGCCGGTGCAGCGACAGCACCCCGGCCCGGATGGCGCCGACGCACAGCGGCAGCGCGAACAGCGCGGTGGCTCCGACCTCGACGGCCAGTGGCGCGAACATCGGCCACCGGGCCTGGCTGGACGGGGCGTCGAGATCGGCCACGAGCGCCGGGCCGCCACCGTGCCGGACGTCCACGGCCGGTCCTTCGCCCACCGTCACCTGCAACTCCGCCAAGCGCGCGCCCAGCGCGTCCGTGGCGTACCTGACCTCCGGCCAGGCGGAGGTGTCGACGGTGAGCACAGCGCCGGTGACGCCCAAGCGGACCACTGCGGCCTCGCACAGGGCTTCCACCGAGACGGGAACGTCCGACTCGGCGGCCTTCTCCGCGATCCAGCGGCTCACCTGCGCCAACCGACTGGTGGTGTACCGGGCCATCCGGAGACCTCCCAGTCACCTCGTCGCAGGGCACGCCCCGGGCCTCCCGCATCGTGGGAGAACGACCGTCCTACACTACGCGCCGCGGTACCGCTGCCCGCGCACGTCGGCTCACGTTCACCCGGAC
>NZ_JBFAAX010000722.1:0-1309 GCF_040639995.1 Actinosynnema sp. NPDC023658
GGGCCGTGCCGGTGGTCGCGTCCCTGCCGTCGGCGTTCCACCAGCAGGTCGGTGAGCGCGGCCAAGGCCTGTCCGCGGGTCAGCGGCAGCTCGACTGGAACCGGACGCTCGGCACCGGCGCGTCCACCGACCTCGGGTTCGTCGGGTCCTTCTCCGGCAGCAACCCGACGCCCACGTCGTTCAAGCTCAACGGCGTGGCCTGCACGGGTTCGACCACGTCGACGTCGACGTCCACCACGACGTCCACGACGACCACCACGAACCCGCCCACGCCGCGCACTCCGGTCGAGGCGAACGGGCAGCTGCGGGTGTGCGGGGTCAACCTGTGCAACCAGTACAACCGCCCGATCCAGCTGCGCGGCATGAGCTCGCACGGCATCCAGTGGTTCGACAAGTGCTACAACAACAGCTCGATGGACGCGCTGGCGAACGACTGGAAGTCGGACCTGTTCCGCATCGCGATGTACGTGCAGGAGCAGGGCTACGAGACCAACCCGTCCGGGTTCACCAACCGGGTCAACAGCCTGGTGGACATGGCGGAGTCGCGCGGGATGTACGCGTTGATCGACTTCCACACCCTCACGCCGGGTGACCCGAACTACAACCTCGACCGGGCGAAGACGTTCTTCGCCTCGGTGGCGCAGCGCAACTCGGCGAAGAAGAACGTGATCTACGAGATCGCGAACGAGCCCAACGGCGTGAGCTGGGCCGGCATCAAGAGCTACGCCGAGCAGGTCATCCCCGTGATCCGCGCCGCCGACCCGGACGCCGTCGTCATCGTCGGCACCCGCGGTTGGTCCTCGCTGGGCGTGTCCGACGGCTCCAACGAGACCGAGGTCATCAACAACCCGGTGAACGCCACCAACATCATGTACACGTTCCACTTCTACGCCGCGAGCCACAAGGACACCTACCGCGCGGCGGTCAGCCGTGCCGCGCAGCGGATCCCGCTGTTCGTCACGGAGTTCGGCACCGTCCTGGCCACCGGTGGCGGGACGTTCGACCGGTCGAGCACCACGGCCTGGTTGGACCTGCTGGACAGCCTGAAGATCAGCTACGCGAACTGGACGTACTCGGACGCGAACGAGAGCAGCGCCGCGCTCCGTCCCGGTACCTGCAACGGCGGCGACTACTCGAGCAGCGGTGTGCTGACCGAGTCGGGTGCGCTGCTGAAGAGCCGGATCAGCACGGCGGACAACTTCCCGACCAGCTGACACCTGCCGGAGTGGACGGGGGGCCCCCCGGGGGGGGGGGGCCCGGGGCCGCGAAACCGGAGCCCGGGGGGGTGAGGGTGGGGGGAAAGGACCCC
>NZ_JBFAAX010000722.1:1319-2902 GCF_040639995.1 Actinosynnema sp. NPDC023658
CCCGTTCCCGTCTTCCCGGACGCAGGGGGAGTACGTGTCGGTGACTCTTCCCGCCTGCCCCGCGCGTCCTCGGACCGGGTGTGACCGCGGTCGTGACGAGGCGGGCGACGGGGTCACTCCCGCGCCGCCTCCCGGTGCCGGTCGGAGTGGCCGAGGTCGCGGTCGGGGGCGATCCGGTCGCGCACGAGCTGCTTGAGCGCCGCCATCTCGGGGAAGCCGCCCCGCTCCTTGCGCGACCACAGGGTCTCGCCGTCGAGGCGGACGTCGAACACACCGCCCGTGCCGGGGACCAGCGCGACCTCGCCCAGCTCGGTGGTGAAGGTGGTCAGCAGCTCCTGAGCGGTCCAGCCGGCGCGCAGCAGCCAGCGGCACTGCGTGCAGTACTCGATCTCCAGGCGGGGGGTTCTCGCGGTCACGACCCACAGTATCGCCGGCGGGGCGATGACCGCTCCGCGCCGGCGGGTGCGAGCCGGTGCCGGACCGACGTCACACGTACGAGTGGCAACCCGTCGACGTGGAATGGCACCGCGGCCGTGCGGCAACCCCCGGACGGCACCGGATCGGAGCGGACCAGCGGGTCCGGTGTCCGAGGCGGATCACCCGCCGTGACACCTGCGCGACCGGTCACCGGGCTTGGCGGGTCGTGCCTCGTCGGCGGGCGGACGCGCCGCAGCCGGCACCCCAGCCCGACGAGAGGACAACGACGACCATGCCCGCCGACCGACTCACCGTGCGCGGTGCCCCCACCGGCGCCACCGCGGCCGACATCTCACTCCTGACCGTCGACCCGAGCCGGTTCCCCGCCGTGTGGGAGGCGTACCGGCACGGCTTGGACGAGGTGTGCTCCGGCATCGGCGCGGGTGGTGCGATCCCGGGACCGGAGGCGCCCGCCGGCGTCACGACGGTCGTCGTGGCCGCCACCCCGGACCAGGAGGTCGTCGGTGGTGTCCTGCTGCGCGACCGCACGGACGTCCCCCGGCGGACCGGGCTGCCGCACCTGGCCGCCGCCGTCGCCGAACGCCTGCCCGAAGGGGTGAGCGAGGTGGGCGGCTGCTGGGTCCTGCCCGCCTGCCGGGGCCGGGGTCTCGGCGTCGCGCTCGTCCGGGAAGCCGTGCAGGTCGTCGCCGGTCGCGGGAGGTGGACGGTCGCGCTGGCCAACCGGTCCGGCCTGGGCACCGCCGTCCGCGCGGGGTTCGTGCCGGACGACCGCTTCCGGGACCTCCCGCTCCCCGACGCCCGTTCTCCCCGCACCCTCTGCTGGTTCGACCACTGCGCCGAGGACCGCTGACGACGAACCCGTGGGCTCGCCGCCGGACGGCCCGCGCGAAGGCGCGCGGCGGAGCCGGGAACGTGGTCCGGGCACCGTGAGGCGCGGGGCCGGTGCCAGCCCCCAGCTATGACACCGGCCCCTCCGGCGGAAGAACAGGCGGGCAGTCCCACCTTCCGCCGTCATGACCGGCGGTGGTACCGCGGGCCCCAGGACCCACCACCGCCGGGAGGACCGTCACCAGGCGCGCGCCGACCCGACGCCGTGCGGCCCGGCGGCCAGGGGCACGGCGGCGGCTTCGACGATGCGCTCGAAG
>NZ_JBFAAX010000723.1:0-2896 GCF_040639995.1 Actinosynnema sp. NPDC023658
CCTCGCGGCCGCCGTCGCGGTCGCCGGAGTAGGCGACCTGGGTGCCGTCCGGGGAGAACGTCGGCCACGACTCGTCGGAGCCGGTGTCGGTGAGCTGCCGCGGCTCGCCGCCGTCCACGCCGACCAGCCACAGGTCACCGCGCGAGCCGAACACCACGGTCTTCAGGTCGGGTGACAGCTGCGGGTGCGCCGCGTCCTGGCCCTCGGTCAGCTTGCGCACGCCGCCGTCCGCGCCGCGCACGTACACCTGCGGTCGCGGTTCGTCGCGCAGGCTGGTGAACACCACCAGGTCGCCGCGGGCGGACGCGTGGTCGTCGTGGTGGGCCGGCCCGGCGCCCATCAGTGGTTCGGTGGGGCCGAGCGCGTCCGGCCGCGGGTCGACCGCGTAGCCGAGGCTGCGGTGCCCGGTGCCCGCGTAGGCGATGCGACCGGCGACCGGTGGTTCACCCGGCTGGCCGGACGCCTCAGGGGGATCGGTGACGCCGCGCACCACCGCGATCACCCCGCACGCCACCAGGACCGCCGCGATCGCGGCGAGGGTGCGGGTACGCGCCCTTCTGGACAAGGTTCCACCTCCGGTCACGGGCCTGTCGCAGGCGATCGTCGCCGCGTGCGGCGCGCGCCCGGGAGGTCCGGTCGGGCAGGACCGGGGAAGACCCCGGGACTGTTCGGGCAACGGGTCGGGTGCGGCGGGTCAGATGAGGCCGTGGCGCATCACGTAACCCACGGCGTGGGCCCGGTTGCGCAACTGGAGCCGGGTGGTCACCTCGTGCAGCACGTTCTTCACCGTGCGCTCGGAGAACGACATCCGCGTCGCGATCTCGCCGGTGTCGTACCCCTCCGACACCAACCGCAGCATGTCCGCCTCGCGAGTGCTCAAAGTGGACAGTGTCGGCCCGTTCGGGTCGAGCACGCTGCGCTGCAAGCGACTCACGTGGTCCAGCAGCCTGCCCAGCAGGTCGCCCGGCAGCACCGCTTCGCCCTTGGCCAGCGCGACCGCGGTGGCCACCAGGCGGTCCTGGTCGGCCTCCGCGCGGCGGACCACCGCCACCACGCCGCAGTCGATGGTCGTCTGCAAGGCGTCCTGGTCGAAGCGGCCGACCACGACGCCCGTGCGCGTGCCCGACGACCGCCGCAACCGGCGCAGCAGCGAGGCCGCCGCGTCGTCCACCTCGTCGACCACGACCAACGACACCTGCGCGCGTTCGTGCTCGCGCGGGTCGAGCACCTCGACCTCCGGCCGCGGGCGCAACTGGTGCGTGACTCCCGTGCGCAGCACCGGGTCCTCGGCGTACACCGCCACCGGGATCCTCGTCATGACCACCTCCAGGCGAGCACGGGACCGCCCCGGCGGTCCTCGTAGTGCCATCCTGCGCACGCCGTGCGGGCCGTGGGAGATCCGGGGGCCGCCGGTGCACTTGTTTGCCCCCGGTGTGCCCTTTTTCCCCTGACGCAAGGGGTTCGGCCCTGCCTACCGTTCGACCGGTGACCACAACGACCGAATTCGGTCTTCCGACCGTGTTTGTCACGCCCGGTTCGGAGGCGAGCACGAAGCTGACGGTGCGCAACGACAGCGACATAGTCGAGGCGTACGAGTTCGAGGTGGTGGGCGAGTGCGCACCGTGGACCTCGGTCGAGCCCACGCGGCTCTCGCTGTACCCCGGCACGTCCGAGCAGGTGACCGTCGTGCTCCGGCCGCCGAGGTCGTCGGAGGTGCGGGCGGGTGAGGTGCCGCTGGGCGTCCGCGTCCTGCCGGTGGAGCGCCCGGAGTCGGCGGTGGTCTCCGAGACCACGGTCGTCGTCGAGCCGTTCCTCCAGCAGCACGCCGAGCTGGTGCCCGAGCGCCGGCGTGCCTGGCGCAGCGCGCGTTTCCACGTCGAGGTGCGCAACGTCGGCAACACCCCGGTCGGCGTGACCCTGGTCGCGGCCGAGGCCGACGACCAGCTCCGTGTCACCGTGCCCGCCGAGCCCGCGATCGTGGACCCGGGGGTGCGGGTGGAGCTGCCGGTGCGGGCGCGCGTCGGCAAGGTGCTGTGGTTCGGTTCGCCGCTGGCCTGGCCGGTGCGGCTGACCACGACGTCCTCCGCCGCCGAGTCCGAGGTGTTCCCCGCCACCGGCGAGGCCACCCAGGTCGAGGAGCTGGAGGGCGAGCTGCTCCAGCTCCCGGTGTTCGCCAAGTGGATGCTGGCGCTGCTGGCACTGCTGCTGGCCCTGCTGGTGGCGTGGCTGCTGCTGGTGCGCCCCGCGGTGCAGAGCGCCGCCCGCGAGGCCGCCGACGACCGGGCCGAGGAGCTGGTGGAGGCGGGGGAGCAGCAGGCCGCCGCCGCGCAGACCCAGCCGCAGCGCAGCGACGAGCAGCCGCCGAGCGGTCAGCAGCAGGGGCAGGGACAGGGGCAGCAGGGACAACCGGGCCAGGGCAACGCCATCGGCGGCGGCGCGCAGAGCTCCAGCAGCATCGAGGTCCGGACCAACACCGGCGACCAGGGCACCGGCAGCTACGTCGTGCCCGCCGGGAAGGTCTTCCGCATCACCGACCTCGTGCTCGCCAACCACCAGGGCGACGAGGGCGTGCTGACCATCGTCTTCGGCGAGCGCACGGTGACCACGATCGCGCTGGAGACGTTCCGCAACCAGGACTACCACTGGGTGACGCCGATCGACGTGCCCGAGAACAGCTCGGTGAGCGCGACCGTCACCTGCTCCCGGCCGGGCACCCCGGCCAGCGGTCGGCAGGCGCCGAACTGCCTGCAACTGCTCAACGTCAGCGGCACGCTCGCGGACGTGCCGCGGGAGTGACCGACGGCGGCCCGCCGTGGTCCGGTCCGCAGCACGCAGGAACGGCCCCGCCTTCCCGGGCGGGGCCTTCTGCTCTGCGCGGTGCCTGCGGTGGAAGTCC
>NZ_JBFAAX010000724.1:0-2893 GCF_040639995.1 Actinosynnema sp. NPDC023658
CTGGTGGTGCCGCTGCGCGCCGACGTGTACGTGCCGATCATGATGCAGATCGCCATCTCGGTGACCGTCGCCGCGCGCCGGCACGGCTACGACGTGCTGCTGATCACCAACGACGAGGGTCCGGAGGGCGTGCGCCGGGTCGCCGCGAGCGGCCTGGCGGACGGCGTCATCCTGATGGACGTCGAGCTGGACGACCAGCGCATCCCGGTGCTGCGCGAGCTGGGCACGCAGGCCGCGCTCATCGGCCTGCCCGACGACCGGCGCGGGCTGTCCTGCGTGGACCACGACTTCGCCGCCGCGGGCGCGCTGTGCGCCGACGAGCTGGCCGACCTCGGTCACCGGGAGGTCGCGTTCATCGGCTACGGCTCGGGCGTCTACCAGCGGCACGCCGGGTACGCCGAGCGCACGCTGGCGGGGTTCCGCCGGCGGGCCGAGGAGCGCGGCCTGCGGTTCGTGCACCGCCCGTGCGAGGGCACCTACGAGAGCACCGCCGGGACGCTGGCCAGGATCTTCGCGGACCGGCCGGGCACCACCGGGTTCGTGGTGCAGAACGAGGGGGCGATCGGGCCGCTGCTCAGCCTGCTGCGCACCAGCGGCCGGACCGTGCCCGAGGACACCTCGGTGATCGCGCTCTGCCCCGAACTGCTGGCCGAGCAGTACGCGCCGGCGCTCACGGCCGTGACGGGCCCGGCCCAGGAGCTCGGCCGGGTCGCCATAGAGCAGGTCATGGCCCGGATCTCCGCGGTCGGGCGGGACGAGGAGCCGGAGGACGAGCTCGTCCTGCTCACCCCCGTCCTGACCGTCCGCGAGAGCACCGGACCCGCACCCCAGCGGGACCTCCACACCTGAGCGCCGGAACACCCGGCACCCGAGCACCACCACCGTTCCGCGTCCGGCCGCCCGCGCCGAACGCGAGAAATTCTCACCACCGCCAGGAGCAGCCATGCACTTCCGCGATCGCGGCGACGCCCTCGAACGGCGTGCCCGGGGCGAGGCACGACGCGTCGAGGTCCGGGCATGACGGCCCGCGAGCTGACCGACCGGCTCGGCGGCCTCGCGTTCGGCGGCGACTACAACCCCGAGCAGTGGCCCCGGGAGGTCTGGGACGCCGACCACGCCGCGTTCGACCTGGCAGGCATCGACACGGTGACGGTCGGTGTGTTCGCGTGGGCGCACCTGCAACCCGCCGAGGACCGCTACGACTTCTCGACGTTGGACGCGATCGTGGAGCGCGCGGCGGCCGAGGGCAGGCGGATCGTGATGGCCACCCCGAGCGGCGCGATGCCCCCGTGGCTGGCGCAGGCGTACCCGGAGGCGTGCCGCGTCGACTTCGAGGGCCGTCGGCACGTCTACGGGCAGCGGCACAACGCGTGCCCGTCGTCGCCGGACTTCCGCCGGCTGTCCGTAGAGGTCGCCGGGCGGCTGGCCGAGCGGTACGGGGACAACCCGGCCGTCGTCGCCTGGCACGTCGGCAACGAGTACGGCGGCGCGTGCTGGTGCCCGAGGTGCGGCGAGGGGTTCCGGGAGTGGCTCACCGAGCGCCACGGCGACCTCGACGGCCTCAACCGGGCGTGGAACACCACGTTCTGGTCGCACACGTTCACCGACTGGGCGCAGGTCCAGCCGCCGAACGCGCTGTCCGAGCACTGGCGCGGGCCCGACCACACCGCGTTCCAGGGCATCACGCTGGACTACAAGCGGTTCATGTCCGACGCGCTGCTCAGCGGGTTCGTGGCGGAGAAGGCGGCCATCCGCGAGCACTCGCCGCACACGCCCGTGACGACGAACATGATGGGCCTGTACCAGCCCGTCGACTACCACCGGTGGGCGCCGCACCTGGACTTCGCGTCCTGGGACAACTACCCGCCGGAGGACCGGTCGTCGGCCCGCACGGCCGCGCGGATGGCGTTGGCGCACCGGCTGATGCGGGGGCTGCGCGGCGGCGACCCGTTCTGGGTCATGGAGCAGACCCCGTCGGTCACCGCGAGCCGGGACGTCAACCCCGTCAAGCGGCCGGGCGTGCTGCGGCTGTGGTCGTGGCAGTCGGTCGCGCACGGCGCGGACGCGGTGCTGTACTTCCAGCTCCGGCAGTCGCGCGGGGCGTGCGAGAAGTACCACGGCGCGGTGCTCGACCACGCGGGCCGCACGGACACCCGGCTGTTCCGCGAGGTCGCGGAGCTGGGTGCGGAGTTCACCCTGGTCGGTGACGCGCTGCTGGGCGGTCGCACGCCCGCGCGGGTGGCGCTGCTGCTCGACTGGGACAGCTGGTGGGCGGTCGAGATGTCCGACGGCCCCAACCGCAACGTGCGCTACCTCGACGTGCTCACGACCTACCACCGGGCCCTGTGGCAGGCGAACGCGTCGCTGGACGTGGTGCCGGTGACGGCCGACCTCTCCGGCTACGACGTGGTCGTCGCGCCGTTGCTGCACCTGGTGAAGGGTGACCTGGCCGAGCGGGTGACGGCGTTCGTCGAGGGCGGCGGCACGTTCGTGACCACGGCCCTGTCCGGCCGGGTGGACGAAAACGACAACGCGTTCCCGGCCGACGTGCCGGGTCCGTTCGCGTCGCTGCTCGGGTTGCGGATCGAGGAGACCGACGCCCAGCAGCCCGACGTGGTCAACCCGGTGACCCTGTTCGGGGTCGAGCACGAGGCCCGGCACGTGTTCGAGGTGGTCGTGCCGGACGACGCGGAGGTGCTGGGCACCTACGGCGCGGACTTCTACGCCGGCACGCCCGCCGTGACCCGGGCGGCACGGGGGCGCGGCCACGCCTGGTACGTGGCCACCCTGCTGGACGACGCCGGTGCGGCGGCCGTCGTGCGCACGGCGCTGGAGGCGCACGGGTTGCTCGGGCCGCTGCACGACGTGCCCGACGTCGAGGTCACCGAACGCG
>NZ_JBFAAX010000725.1:0-2890 GCF_040639995.1 Actinosynnema sp. NPDC023658
GCTCAGCCTGCTCGCGATCGTGCTGCCGCTGGTCGAGGGCCCGCGGCTCGGGTGGCCGTGGTGGACCTGGCCGTGCCTGGCCTCGGCGGCACCGCTGCTCGGCGCGTTCACCCTGCGCCAGCACCGCCTGCGGGTCCGGGCGGGCTCGCCGTTGGTCGACCTGGCGATGTTCCGCGAGCGCTCCTACTGGGCGGGCCTGGTCATCGGTCTGGTCTACGCGCTGGCGATGTCCTCGTTCTTCCTCGTGCTGGCGCTGTACCTCCAGCAGGGGCACGGGCTCGGCGCGCTGGACTCCGGCCTGATCTTCCTGCCGCTGGGCCTCGGCTACTTCGTCGCGTCGACCAGGTCCGGCGCGGTGGCCGCCGTGCTGGGCCGCCAGGTGCTCGCGCTGGGCTCCTCGGTGGTCGCCGCCGGGTACGCCGTGCTGGCGGTGACGGTCGACCGGATCGGCGTCACCGGCCCGGTGCCGTGGCTGATCCCGGGGCTGCTGGTGTCGGGGGCCGGGATGGGCCTGGTGATGGCGCCGCTGCCGTCCATCGTGATGGCGGGCGTCGCGCGGCGGCACTCCTCCGCGGCCTCCGGCGTCCTGAACGCCGTGCAGCAGGCGGGTGGCGCGATCGGCGTGGCGCTGGTCGGCCTCGTCTTCTACCGGGTCCTCGGCGCGACACCGACCCCGGCGGACCACGCGGCCGCCTTCACCCACAGCCAGTACCTGCTGGCGGGCTTCGCGGTGGCGGTCGTCGCGCTGGTCCAGCTGCTGCCGAAACCCGCCGCACGTCCCGGCGGTTCCGACGTTCAGGCGAAATAAAGGACAGAGCGCCGCAAATCGCTCAAAAGGGTCAGCACCCTTGGCAGCGCACGGTTTTCGGGTGATGACAGCCGGGTAAACGGGCGCATTCACGCTCCCCGAGGAGATCGTCATGGCGACTACACCCGACACGGCGTCGTCCGGGATACGCACGCTGATCCCGGCTCGCATCGACCGGTTGCCCTGGTCCAGGTTCCACACCCGGATGGTCGTCGCGCTGGGCGTGGCCTGGATCCTCGACGGCCTGGAGATCACGGTGGCCAGCGCGGTCGCCGACACGCTGACCAAGCCCGAGACCCTGGGCCTGTCGTCGACCGCGGTCGGGTTGCTGGCGACGGTCTACCTGGCCGGCGAAGTGGTCGGCGCGCTGTTCTTCGGCAACCTGTCGGACCGGCTGGGTCGGCGCAACCTGTTCATGCTCACGCTGGCGGTCTACCTCGTCGGCAGCGGCCTGACCGCGTTCACGATGGGCAACGGCGCGGGCTGGGTGGGCTTCCTCTACCTCACCCGGTTCATCGCCGGCATGGGCATCGGCGGTGAGTACGCCGCGATCAACTCCGCGATCGACGAGCTGATCCCGGCGCGCTACCGGGGTCGCGTGGACATCGCCGTCAACGGCACCTACTGGGCGGGCGCCGTGCTGGGCACGCTGGGCACGTTCATCCTGCTCAACAACGTCGACCTGTCGCTGGGCTGGCGGTTGGGCTTCCTGATCGGACCGGTGCTGGGCCTGGTGATCCTGGTGGTGCGGCGGCACCTGCCGGAGAGCCCGCGGTGGCAGATCATGCACGGCCGGGAGCGGGCCGCCGAGGAGTCGATCACCGAGATCGAGCGCGAGGTCGAGCAGGCCGGCGTCGCGCTGCCCCCGGTCGACAAGAGCAAGGCCATCGAGGTGCGGCCAGCCGAGCAGATCGGCTACGCCGCGCTGACCCGCGTGCTGTTCCGCGAGTACCCGTCGCGGGCGGTCCTGGGCGCGTCGCTGATGATCGCCCAGTCGTTCCTCTACAACGCGATCTTCTTCACCTACACGCTGGTGCTCGGCAAGTTCTACGGCGTCCCGTCCGGCACCACGCCGATCTACCTGATCGCGTTCGCGGTCGGCAACCTGGTGGGCCCGTTCGCCATCGGCCACCTGTTCGACACGATCGGCCGTCGCAAGATGCTGGCGGGCACCTACATCATCTCCGGTGTCCTGCTCGCGGTCACCGCGGTGCTGTTCTACGCGGGGGCGCTCAACGCCATCACCCAGACGATCGCCTGGTGCGTGATCTTCTTCTTCGCCTCCGCGGGCGCCAGCGCGGCCTACCTCACCGTCAGCGAGATCTTCCCGCTGGAGGTGCGGGCCAAGGCCATCGCCGTGTTCTTCGCCATCGCCCAGTGCTTCGGCGCGCTCGGCCCGGTCATCTACGGCGCCCTCATCGGCACCGGCGACCACCCGGTCCGACTGTTCCTGGGCTACCTGCTCGGCGCGGCCGTCATGATCGCCGGCGGCCTGGTGGCCCGTGCCCTGGCCGTGGACGCGGAGCAGAAGTCCCTGGAGGACATCGCCCTGCCGCTGTCCGCCACGCGCCGCGGCACCACCCGCGCCGAAGGGGCCGCCTCGCCCTTCTCCACGTGATCCGGGACCGCGGCCGGCGTTCACCCGATGGGGGTGGACCCGCGCCACGGCGGTGGTCGGGCGGCGTATTCCCGCGCCGCCCGACATGATCCCGCGCGGACGGGGTACGCCGGGTGGGTTCGGTCGAGGACTTTCCGGCGGAGGTGGGATCGTGACGGGCGATGAACCGCGTGCGCGGCACAGGGTGGTGGTCGTGGGTGCCGGGTTCGGCGGTCTGCGCGTCGTGCGGGCGCTCGCCGGGGTGGACGCCGAGGTCGTGGTCGTCGACCGGGTGAACCACCACCTGTTCCAGCCGCTGCTCTACCAGTTCGCGACGGGGCTGCTCTCGGCCGGTGACATCGCGCCGGTGCTGCGCTCGGTGCTGCGGGACCAGGACAACGCCAAGGTCGTGCTGGGCGAGGTCACCGGGTTCGACGCCGAGGTCAGGAGCGTGCACGTCGCGCTGCCCGACGGCTCCCGGCGGG
>NZ_JBFAAX010000726.1:0-2875 GCF_040639995.1 Actinosynnema sp. NPDC023658
TGGCGGACTCCGTGGGGAGCCCGCCTCCGGGCAGTCGGTCAGCCCGTGGTGCCGGGCCGCCCGTTCAGGAGGTCACCCCGCGGAGCAGGGGTTCCCGTTCACCCGGAAGTCGGTCGGACGGGTGGTGCCCGACCCCGAGGAGTTGAAGCCGATGTTCGCCGAACCGCCGTTGGCCACGGCGCCGTTCCACGACAGGTTCGTCGCGGACGCCGCCTGACCCGTCTGGGCCCAGGTGGCCGACCAGCCCTGCGTGATCTTCTGCGTGCCGGGCATGGTGAACTCGAGCTTCCACCCGTTCCACGCCTGGCCGCTGGTGTTGGCCACGGTGACGTTCACCGACATGCCGGTGGACCAGGTCGACGCCTGCCAGGTGACCTTGCAGGAGTTCGCCACCACGTCCGGCTTGGTCCGCACGGACGCCTGCGGCGACATGGCCGACCGCAGGTTCGCACCGTTCTTCGCCACGACGGAGAACGTGTACGCGGTGTCCGGCCGCAACCCGGTCAGCGTGGCCGACGGGGAGGTGACCGTGGTGACCACGCGCAGCGCGTCACCCTCGACGGAGATGACGTCGTACTCCTTGACGCCGCTCTCCGCGTCGGTGGACGCCGTCCACGACAGCTTCACGCCGGTCGCGGTGATGTCGGAGGCCACCGGGGTGCCCGGGGTCGACGGGGCGGTGGTGTCCACCGGCGGCGCGACGGTCGTCTTCTCGGCCGCCCAGCTGGCGATCCACGCGAGCGCGGAGTTCCAGTTGATCGTGACCTCGTTCACCGAGTACGCCTCGACGTGGTCCACGTAGCACTTCTGCGGCTTGCAGCCGGTGAGCAGGCGCGCGGCGACCGGGTCCTGCAGCGCGCTGTTCGGACCACCCGAGAGGGCGCCCGCGGGCGCGTTCGGGAGCGTCGGGTCGAGCTGGTGCGCCCAGTGCCGGTGGTGCACGTTCTTCGAGGCCTGCTCGCCGTAGCCCGAGACGTAGGAGTACGACACCGGGTTGCGGCCCAGCAGGTAGTGCAGACCCTGGTACACGCCTTCGCGGTACTTCGCCGCACCGGTGAAGTCGTAGGCCAGCGCCAGCACCGAGATGTTGTTGGCCACCAGGCCGTTGGAACCCCAGTCGTAGCCCTCGGTCGGGCTGTAGGGCGCGGGGTAGCCCTGGCTCGCCATCTTCGACAGGTGGGCGTCCGCCACCGCGGTGAACGCCGACCTGGTCGCCGCGACGTCCGAGGCGGCCAGGCCGTTGGGCACCAGGGCGAGGGTGATGTCGCCCAGCGGGCCCGTGGAACCCCAGTCGAAGCCGCGCGTGGTCAGGCTCTTGCCCTTGAACAGGGTCGACGAGGTGACGTCGGTGCGGTAGGCGGACTCACCGGTGGTGGTGAACATCTCCGCCGCGGCCCAGTAGAACTCGTCGGTCAGCGTGGCGTCGCTGTAGGAGCCGCCGCCGGTGCTGTCGTTCGGGTCCGCGATCTTGTTCGGGTTCGCCTTCGCCGCCGCGTAGGCCTTGGTGGCCGCCGCGAGCGCCTTCGCCGAGAACGTCGGGTCGATCGTCTTCCAGATGCGGGCGGCCTGCGCGGCCACCGCGGCCGTGTTCAGCGTCGCGGCCGTGCTGGTCGCGGACAGCCGGCGGGCCTGCGGGTCCTGGTCCGGCAGCATGGGCAGGCCGGTCCAGTTCTGGTCGTGGATCTTGTGGTGCACCATGCCGTCGGGCGCCTGCATCTTCAGCAGGAACTCGACCTCCCAGCGGGCCTCGTCCAGGATGTCCGGCACGCCGTTGGCCTTCTCCGGGATGGCCAGCTTGCCGTCGCCCAGCGCGGACGCGTCGCCGATCAGCTTCGCGCGCTCGTAGGTGTTGAGCAGCTGCCACGCCGCGATGCCGCCGTTGACCACGTACTTGCCGTGGTCACCCGCGTCGTACCAACCGCCGCGCACGTCCAGCGTGTAGCCGCAGCTGATGGTCGCCAGGCAGGGGACGTTGTTGTCACCCTGGTTCGGCGCGACGTTGATGTGGCCGGCCGGGCGCGCGTACTGCGCGCCGACGTACTGCGCCTCGATCGGGATGCCGCTGCGGTTGTGGTAGAAGTACGCCAGCGAGTCGTACCGCAGCTTCTTGATCGCGTCGGTGGCGATGTCGAACGGGAAGCTCGTCTCCGAGCCGACGCTCAGCGTGTACCCGGTGCCCGGGGTGTCGTACGACGAGAAGTCGATCAGGTGCGTGGAGTCGCCCGAGTCGGGGTCGACGGTCCCCTTCGGCACCGTCTGGCCGGTCGCCACGGTGGTCCCCGCGGAGTTCTTCAGCGTCCACGTCTGCGCGGTCGTCGCGGTCGACGTCAGCGTCGCCTGCTTGGTCAGGCCCGGCACGTAGCCGACCTGGTCCACGTTGATCTTCTTCGCCGGCACGGCCGGGTCGCCGCCCGGCGGCTTCACGCCGCCGACCAGGGAGACGTTGTCCACGCAGACCGTGGTGTCCGCCGCCTGCGCGCCCAGGTGGAACGTCACCTGGCCGGAGCCCGCGTCCGGGAAGTCCAGCTCCGAGGTGAACGTGAAGCTGAAGTGCTGCTTCGTCGTGGTCAGCGAGATGTCCTGCTTGGCGATCGTCCGGTACGGGCTGACGCCCTCACCTGCCGCCGCGGCCGCCGGCCGGGCGACCGAGGCGTACGCGTCGAACGACATCGTGTAGGACTGACCGGCCTCGAACGGCACGCCGTTCTGGCCGATCAGGGCGTCCCACGGGTTGACCGTGCCGCCGGTGACCGTGGCGCACAGCTCGCCGTTCGTCAGCCGGTTCGACACGCCGGCGCTGGCCCACCACGGGTCGAGCGATGGTGCGACCTGCGGGTGGCCGACGACGACGCCGTGTTCGGGGTGTTCTGCCGGC
>NZ_JBFAAX010000727.1:0-2866 GCF_040639995.1 Actinosynnema sp. NPDC023658
GTTTCCGCGAGTGCGGCGGGGGTGCGGGTGTCGGAGGACACGGAGGGTGAGGCCGAGACGATTGTTCGCCCTTTCGGCTGGACGTCCTGCCACGCTCGGTAATGACACCGTTGACGTATGCGGATCTCCGTATGTCCGGATCGAGAGGTTTGCGTCGAGCCTGTGACGTGCCCCGGCGGGCCGCTCACCTGCTCTACCACGGCATTTCCCGGTTTCCGCCGGTGGGGGCGCGCGGCGGGCACCCGGCGGGCGCCGGGACCGGGGCAATGGTGTGCTCCGGTGTTGCGCGCGGCACCCTCGCTTTCCCCTGTAGCGCTGGCTATCATCACGTCGGATGACATTGTTGGCCAGGCTATTTCGAATAGCCTCGTGGCGCAACGGAGATGCCGTAGGGAATCAGACGGTCGCGAAGCGGAGGTGGCGTGTCGGGGGCAACGCGACACCTTCGGCGTTGAACGCCCACGATTGGTCGACTTCCACCACCGGGCCGCCCCGCGCGAACGGCGCCGCGTTCCGCCGCGGTGCCCGAGCGGGTACGCGGCGGGTGGTTCGTCGTCGAGCGAACAGCGTGTGACCGGGCACCGCGGACGCCCGGTTGCCGGCACGTGGTCGTCCGGTGACCACCGCCCGCGGTGGCGCCTGTGACACTCCGCTGAATACCCGTGGCAGGTCGTGAGCTGTCGCGCCCTGCCGCGGTGACGGACGAATGACGATCTGGGGGACGGTATGCGGTTTCGGATGTTGGGGCCATTAGAAGTCTTGGACGGAGACCGGGCGGTCGGGCTCGGCGGCACGCGGCAGCGGGCGACACTGGGATTCCTGCTGCTGCACCTGAACCGGGTGGTGGCCACGAGCCAGCTGCTCGACGCGCTGTGGGCGGACGAGGCGCCCGTCTCGGCGCGGAAGATACTGCAGAACGCGATCTGGGGGCTGCGCGGCGCGCTGTCCTCGTCCGGCCGCACCTCGGAGTCGGCGGCCCTCATCACGCAGATGCCCGGCTACATGCTGACCGCCGACCCGTCGCAGGTGGACCTGCACGGCTTCCACCAGCTGGCCGAGCAGGGCCAGGCGCTGCTCGCCTCCCGCAACTTCGAGGAGGCCAGCCGGGTGCTCAACCACGCCCTCGGCCTGTGGCGGGGTCCCGCGCTGGCCGACCTGGTGGAGACCGGGCTGGCGTGGCCGGAGCTGAACGTGCTGCAGAACCTGCGGCTCGACGTGCTGGAGGACTACTTCGAGGCCGAGCTGTCGTGCGGTCGGCACCACCTCGTGCTGGGCAAGCTGGAGCGGACCGTCGAGGCGAAGCCGCTGCGCGAGCGGTCGTGCGGCCAGCTGATGCTCGCGCTGTACCGGTGCGGGCGGCAGGCTGACGCGCTCAACCTGTTCAGCCGGGTGCGCTCGGCGCTGGTGGAGGAGCTGGGGCTGGAGCCGTGCCGCGAGCTGCAGACGCTCCAGCACGCCATCCTCACCCACGACGAGACGCTGACCTTCACCGCGTCCGGGCTGCGCGAGGTGATCCCGCTGCAGGTGAACCGCCGTGCGCTGCAACAGGTGCCGGAGGCGGTCGGCGTCGGAGCCCCGGCGGCGGCGTCGCACACCGCGGCGTCGTCGGTGCTGCTGGAAGTGGCTCCGGCGGAGGTCGAACCGCCGTCCGCGCTCGAACGCCTGATCCCGCCGGACCCGCACCCCGAGCCGGTGGAGCGGTCCGTGCCGCTGCAGCCGTTCGCGTCGTCCGCGGTGCCGGCGCAGCGCAAGCAGGTCAGCGTGCTCATGGTGCACACGTCGGTCGAGCTGGGCGTCGAGGGCAGCCGGTTCGCCGTCCTCGACGGCGTGGCCGACACCGTCCGCGAAGGCGTGGAGTACTTCGGCGGGACGGTCGCGGCGTCCATCGGGTCCGTGACGATGGCGCTGTTCGACGTGCCGCGCCAGATCGACAACAGCGTCGAGCGGGCGGTGCGGGCGGCGTTGGCGATCCGGGACTGCCTGGACGCCCAGCTGGAATCGGTGGCGGGCGCGCACGTGGTCGTGCGGGCCGCGGTGACGACCGGTGAGGCGCTGGTGCGGTACCAGGCCACCGAGGCGGGCGCACCGCTCAGCGTGAACGGCGAGCCGGTCGAGGAGTGCCAGTCGGTGCTCAACCGCGTGCCCAGCGGCGAGACCTGGATCTCCGACTCGGCGCGGAGCGAGACCCTGCTCACCGTGCTGTGCCACCAGATCGAGGAGCACCCGCAGCTGTGGCAGGTCGACGGCGTGCGGCCGGAGTCGATCCCGCACCACAGCGTTCCGGTGGTGGACCGGGAGCCGGAGCTGGAGCTGTTGCGCGGCCTCATGGACCGCACCATGCACCGCGCGACACCGCACCTGGTCACCGTGCTGGGTGACGCCGGGGTCGGCAAGACGCGGTTCCTGGTGGAGTTCCAGCGGCGCGTCGTGGGCCACCCCACGACCGGGCAGTTCGTGCTGGCGCACGCCTACTGGCCCGACCAGGACGGCATCCGGGCGCTCCAGGCGGAGAGCGTGGCGTCCTGCTGCGGCATCGGCCCGCGCGACGACCCGTCGACGATCCGCGACAAGCTCGGCGTCACGGCCAAGCGGCACCTGCCGCCGAACCGGGCGCAGGCCGTGTGGGACATGCTGATGTGGCTCCTGGCGCCCGAGTGCCCGGCCACCGCCGCGACGATGACCGGCGAGATCACCGCGGCGTGGCGCGAGCTGATGGGTGCCGTGGCGCGGGACCGGGGCATGGTGCTGGTCATCGACGACGTGCAGTGCGCCGACGACCGGTTGCTCGCGTTCATCGAGTTCGTGGCGATGTCGGTAGACGGGTAGGGGGTGCTGGTGCTGGCGGAGGACGGGTGGGTTCTGCTGG
>NZ_JBFAAX010000728.1:0-2865 GCF_040639995.1 Actinosynnema sp. NPDC023658
GGCCACCCGGGCCCGCGCCCGGGGCGGGGGGGCGGCCCCCTCACGGGGGGGGGGGGGGGGGGGCGGGCGCCCGCTCGTCGGGGGGGGGGGGGGCCCCCCCCCCGGCCGCGGCCATGACCGGGTGCCAGCGGGTGGCGTCGAAGATCAGGGTGATGGACTCGATCCGCCCGTCCCGCAGGCGGAAGTGCTCGGCCGTGCGCTGGACGCCCACCGGCGTGGCGGTGTGCACGTCGTAGACGAGCGTGGCCTCCGACTCGCCGTACAGCTCGCTGATCATCTCGACGCCGGTGACCACTTGGAGGAACCCAGCCAGCCCGGACAGGTGGCCGGCGGCGTCGGAGCTGATCAGCGGGCTGCGGAAGGTGAACCCGTCGGAGAGGCGGGCGGCCGCGGCCGGGACGTCACCGGCGAACCTCGCCCGGTGGTAGTCCTGGACCGCGGCCCGGGTGCGGGCGGTCGTGCTCGTCATCGGGTCTGCTCCTCGAGGTAGCGGGCCAACACGTGCTGGTTCTCGACGACTTGCAGGCACAGGTGCCGGAGCAGCGTCGTCTCGGCCGGGGTGAACCCGCGGAAGAGCGCCGCCATGGCCGCCTGGGTGGGCCGGCGGAACTCGTCGAGCCAGGTCTGCCCGACCGGGGTGATCCGGGCGAGCACCGAGCGCCGGTCCCGCGAGTCGGGGACCCGCACCGCGAGCCCGCCCCGTTCCAGCGTGTCCACCAGACCGGTCACGTTCCGCGAGCTCACCCCGGCCGACTCGGCCAGGTCCTTGATGCTGATGCCGTTCTCGCTGCCGCTGAGGCGGATGAGCAGGTCCAGCGCGCCGGGGCTGAGCCCGCGGCTGTCCGTTCCCCTCGATCGCAGCCGTTCCAGGCTCTTGGCCGCCGCGCGGACGGCCGCGGCCGCCTCCATGGCGCTGATGTCGTCGCCGGGCGCGAACCGCTCCAGCGCGGCCCTGGCCTTCGGGTCGAACAGCCGGTCGTCCGGGTCGCGACCGAACGCGTCCGGTTCGTTGTCTACGTCATTCATGATGAAGCAGTACTTTAGTACGTGCTTCTCTATCTGTCACGGAAGTTGTGGCCGGAGTTGTCACGCCGGCCGGCCAACCCTGTGACACGGCTGTGGGGACCGACCTTCGTCGGTCCCCACAGCGGGTGTCAGGCGGTGGTGCGCCCGGACCTGTCCGTTCCCGGCGTTGTCCCCCGACGTCCGGGGGAACCGCCGCCGGTCACCAGGTCAGCGGGAGGGTGGAGATGAACGAGCCGAGGCGCTGGGCGATGAGCTGGTGGTCGTGGAGCGACGGGTGCCAGTGGCAGCCGAGCAGGTCCAGGCCGGAGTTGTCCTGGTACCAGTACCGCACCCGGTCGTCCCCGCGGCTGTTGCGCTCGCTCACGACCTGCTGGGCGCTGGTGGTGAAGGCGGTGCTGCCCTGGGTCCCGATGACCACGATGGTGGTGCCGGTGCCGTAGCGGGTGCGCAGCTTGTCCAGGAAGCCGTGGTAGGCCGCCTTGTAGTCGGCGACCAGGGCCTCGGGCGTCGACCACTTCTCGCCCGGGTTGAGGGCGGTGGAGAAGTCGTTGATGCCCAGGCCGACCACGACGAGCTGCGGTCGCCAGCTCGCCGGCTTCTGCCACACGTCGCCGTCCACGGCGAGCAGCGCCCGGTCGTAGTAGGTGCGGTAGCTGGTGCCGGGCTCGCCGCCGTTGTAGTTGCGCACCATGCCGCGGCCGGAGAAGGCGTTGACCTGGTAGTCGGCGTTGAGGCCGCGGGCGGTCAGCGCGCTGAACGCCTGGTCGGTGTTGGTGGTGCGGTTGACCTGGTCGCCGGTGCAGTCGCGGCTGGTCGACAGGTTGCCGTAGCCGGCGGTGTGCGAGTCCCCGATGAACTCGATCTGCCGGGTGCGCGCGGCGGGCTTGGCCAGGATCGTGCCGCCCGCCGCGGCGACGAAGCCGCCGAAGGAGCTGGTGGCCCAGGTGCTCTCGTTGCGCTTGACCAGCCGGACGGTGTGCTCGGCGTCGGTCAGGCCGTTGACCCAGTGGGTGCCGGCGGCGGGGGTGACCAGGGTGCGGGCGGTGCGGCCGTCGACCTGGACCTCGTAGTCGGCGGCGGGGTCGTTGAGCACGACGCCGACGCCGGTGCCGCGGAACCGGCCCTCGAAGTAGGTGCCGGGCCAGCTGAACTTCAGGGCGTCGCTGCCGACCTGCGTCCGGCCCGGGGTGCTGACCCGGTCGAGGGCGCCGGTGCCGGTGCCCGGGTCGCCGCCGGGGTCGCCGTTGCACGCCGTGCCGTTGAGGGTGAACTTCGTGGCGGCCGGGTTGGCGCCGGTGACCGTGCCGGTGAACCCGATGGACGTGGACGCGCCGGTGGTGAGGGAGCCGTTCCAGCCCACGCTCTGCGCCGTGACGTGGGCGGAGCTCTGGGCCCACGTGGCGTTCCAGCCCTGGGTGAGCTTCTGCCCGGCGTCGGTGAAGTCGAAGCCGAGCGTCCAGCCGCTGAGCGCGTCACCCAGGTTGGTGATCTTGACGTTGGCCTGGAAACCGCCCTGCCACTGGCTCGCGACCGAGTAGTCGACGCGGCAGCCGGTCGCCGCCGACGCCGGTGGCGCCAGGGTCGTGGTGGGTGCGATCACCGCCGCGAGTGCGGCGAGTACCGCGATGGGGCGCTTCATCGAGCCTCCTGGGATCTCGTGCCGGGATGGCGCGGGCAGGCCTGCGACGCGGGCCGACCACGGGGTTTCCGGAGATCGTGTTCGTCAACGGGATGAGCCGCCATCCAACCGCGTTTCACCCGGTTGGCGGGTGCGGGTCGTCTCAGGTGGCCGCGGAACACGGGAAGCGGCCGGCTGCCCGCCGCCGTGGGGCGGACAGC
>NZ_JBFAAX010000729.1:0-2864 GCF_040639995.1 Actinosynnema sp. NPDC023658
GTGCCGAGCCTTCAGCTGTGCCGTGCGTCATGCCACTTCGGTCTTGCGGGTTCCGCTCGACCCGGCGGAGCTCAGCCCCGCCGGTCTCCTCGCGGACTCAGTCCTGAGGGCTGAGGTCGAACGCCCGCTCGGCCGCGTCGGTCTCGTTGTCGTCGTCGGCCTGCGCGGCGTTGAGGAACCACTTCACGGCCTCCTCGGTGCGGCCGGCCGCCTCCAGGTTGTCCGCGTAGGCGTAGAACAGCCGGGCGCTCCACGGCTCACGCCGCTTCTCGTCCAGGTCGTCGCCCTGCAGGGCCACCACGGCCGCGTCCAGCTGCCCCATGTCCCGCCGGGCACCGGCCGCGACGATCCGCAGCTCCACCGCCTCGTCGGGGGCCAGCTGCACGCCCTGCGCCTCGCGCGCCAGCTCGATGGCCCGCTCCGGACGCCCCAGCGCCCGCTCGCAGTCCGCCATCACGGCGAGGTGCCCGGCACCGTGCGACATGCGCCGCGCGGCCCGCAGCTCGGACAACGCCTCGGCCCACTCACCGGCGTGGTACGCGGTCAGCCCGGCGGCCTCCCGGACCACCGCGACCCGAGCCGCCTTCGACCGCGCGTACCGGGCGTGCTCCAGCGCCAGCTCCGGCTCGCTGTCGATCAGCATGCCCGCCGCCGCCAGGTGCCGACCGACGATCTCGGCCAGGCCCTTGGGCAGCCCGCGCAGCTCCTGCTTCACCTCGGGGTCGAGGATCGAGATGTCGGCGTCGTCGGGCAGCTCGGGCGTCCGGGCGCGGGTGAACACGCGCTCCTCGGCCTCACCCTCGCCGGACCCTGCCTCGCCGGACCCTGCCTCGCCGGACCCTGCCTCGCCGGACCCTGCCTCGCCGGACCCTGCCTCGCCGGACCCGACCGCCGCCTCGACGTCACCGGGCTCGACCACAGCGGATGCGATGCCACCGGGAGCCCGCTCGCCGGCCGCTTCCGCGGTCGCGTCACCGGCCTCGTCGGAGTCGTCGTCGGAGTCCTCGTCAGCGCTGTCGTCCGCAACGTCATCACGGTTCCGGGCAGCGGTTTCGGGCTCGTCACCCTCCACCTCGTCGTCCCGGTCCTCGACGTCCGCCGACACCGACTCCGGGGAGACCGGCTGGGCCTGGACCGCGTCGACCTCTACCGCGCCGACAGCGGAGGCCTCGACCTCTGCGGCGGTGTCCTCGGTGACCTGCTGGTCGTCGGTCTGGGGAGCACGTCCCTGGAACCGCGCCGCCCGCTCACGGCTGCGCTCGTCCCGCCGCTCGTTGGTCGGCTTCTCGTAACGCGGCTTGTCCTGACCGGGCCGGTCTGAACGCGGCCTGTCGTCACGCTTCTGGTACCCGCCACGATCACCACCGGGCCGCTCGTCGCGCCGCTGGTAACCGCCCCGGTCGCCACTCGGCCGATCGTCACGCTTCTGGTAACCGCCACGGTCACCACTGGGCCGGTCATCCCGACGCGGGTAGCCGCCACGGTCGCTGCTAGAACGGTCGCTGCCGCCACGGTCATCGCGACGCGGGTAGCCGCCCCGGTCGCCACTCGGCCGGTCATCGCGACGCTGGTACCCACCGCGGTCACCGCTGGGCCGCTCGTCGCGCCGCTGGTAACCGCCCCGGTCGCCACTCGGCCGATCGTCACGCTTCTGGTAGCCGCCACGGTCGCCACTGGGCCGGTCATCACGTCGCTGGTAGCCGCCACGGTCACCGCTGGGCCGGTCATCGCGCCGCTGGTAGCCACCGCGGTCACCGCTGGGCCGGTCATCGCGCCGCTGGTAGCCGCCACGGTCACCGCTCGGCCGATCGTCACGCTTCTGGTAGCCGCCACGGTCGCCACTCGGCCGATCGTCCCGACGCTGGTAACCACCACGGTCGCCACTCGGCCGATCGTCCCGACGCTGGTAACCACCACGGTCGCCACTGGGCCGGTCGTCCCGACGCGGGTAGCCACCGCGGTCACCGCTGGGCCGGTCGTCCCGACGCGGGTAACCACCACGGTCGCCACTGGGCCGGTCGTCCCGACGCGGGTAACCACCACGGTCGCTGCTGAAACGGTCACTGCCACCGCGGTCGTCGCGACGCGGGTAGCCACCGCGGTCGCCGCTGGGCCGGTCATCGCGCCTCTGGTAGCCGCCGCGGTCGCTGCTGGAGCGGTCATCGCGACGCGGGTAGCTGCTGCGCTCACCGCGGTCGGAGCTTGCGCTGCGATCCGACCCACGGTCGTCACGCCGGTCGAAGCGGGGCCGCTCACCACGGTTGTCTTCGCGCCGGAACCCGCCCCGGTCACCGGTGCGGTCGTCGCGACGTGGGGCGCCACCGCGGTCATCGCGGGCGCGGTCGTAGCGGGGGCGCTCGCCGGAGTCCCGGCGGAAGCCACCAGCCCGGTTGTCGTCACGGCGCGGGGCACCGCCACGGTCGTCACGGGGCTTGTCGTAGCGAGGACGCTCGCCACGGTTGTCATCTCGCCGGTCGCTGCCGCGAGGCTTGTCGTAACTCGGCCTGTCGTCCCGGCGCGGATAACCGCCGCCACTGGAACGTTCGCCCGTGCTGCGGGCGTCACGACCGCCACTGCTCGGCTTGCGGCTTCCCTGGGCACGGCCACCGTCGTCGGATCGGCGCGGTCGGTCTCCCTGGCCACGCTGACGGTCGCCGGGTCGATCCCCGAACCTGGACACTAACTCCTCCTACTGTGGACACGCCGAAAGGGCTTGCGGTTTGGAGCACAAATCAATGTGCCCCCACCACAAGCCCTTTCGGGGAAGAATGTTCGGCGGCGTCCTACTCTCCCACACCCTCACGAGTGCAGTACCATCGGCGCTGGAAGGCTTAACTACCGGGTTCGGAATGGGACCGGGTGTT
>NZ_JBFAAX010000730.1:0-2864 GCF_040639995.1 Actinosynnema sp. NPDC023658
ACGACCAGTTGCGGCACGCCCGCGCCCAGCGTGCCCATGGTCGTGCCGGCCCCGCCGTGGTGCACCACGAGGTCGACGTGCGGCAGCAGGTCGGCCTGCGGGACCCACGGGAGCACCACGACGTTGTCCGGCAGGTCACCGAGCGCGTCCGGCTCCACCGTCGGTCCGGTCGCCACGAGCACCTTCACGTTCAACGCGGCCAGCCCCTCCACGGCGGCGCGCAGCACCTCCACGACGCCGAAGGCCGTGCCCAGCGTCAGGTACACCAGGGGTTCGCGGTGTTCGAGCACCCACGGCGGCAGCTCGCCTGGCTCGCTGAACGGCACCGGCCGCAGCGGGATCCGGTGCACCGACGAGGTCAGGAACGCCGGGTTCTGCACCGACGGCGGGCAGACGTCGAGGTACGGGTGGCCGAGCACCAGGGGATCGCTCCGCGGGACCTCGACGCCCAACTCCGCGCCGAGGTCGGTGAGGTGGGCGAGCGCGGGCTCGGCGAAGTCGGGCTCCTGCCACATCCGGCCGAACGAGTGGCACAGCGCGGGCACGCCCGCGACGTCGGCGGCGAGGCCCGCGCCCGGGTTGCCGAACTCGTGCACGACCAGGTCCGGCTTGCGGTCGGTGATGACCGGCGCGAGTTCGGTGGCGAAGCGGCGCGGCATCACCGAGGCGAAGGTGTAGGCGACCCGCTCAGCGACGTCCTCCGCCCTCCTCGGCCGGGCCTCCTTGGTCGCGATGGCGAACGCCTCGTTCACCTCGATGCCGCCGACGATGTGCTCGATGCCGCGCGAGGTCAGCGTGCTCGCGAACGCGGCGCCGGTGAAGTAGGCGACGTCGTGCCCCACCTCCCGCGCGGCGATCGCGAGGGGTAACAGGGGGTAGGTGTGCCCGTAGTGGCCGAGGCTGGAGAAGAGGATTCGCACCGGGACGAGGGTAGCCAGGCGTTGTTCGGCAGCAAGCGAACCTGTCCGTTTGGGGACCTTCCCGCATACGGTCGTGAAGGTCGAGGCGGTGCTGGTGGAGTTGCTGGAGCGCACCCGTGCCCACCAGGCCGAGCGCGTGCGAGGGCATCCACCCCTCCGGGAAGACCGACCTGAGGCTTCGTCGGTGGTGCGCGGCGTGGAGCGGCGCGGGACTGGCGGGCTCGATCGCGGTGATCCACGGTGGCCGGGTGCCCAGGGCGTGAGCCCCGCGGCACGGTCGGCAGCGGGCGGGTCGTGGGTCCTGTCACTCCGGTGCCCGTCCTGCTTCCAGGATGTCGAGGATGAGGCTGTTGACGTCGGCCGGGGTGGTGCGGGGGTTGATGGTGCACAGCCGCAGGGCGCGGTGGCCGTTCACGGTGGTCGTGGCGATCAGGAACCGGTCGCCGCGGTTGACGGTCTCCGCGATCCGGGACTGGACCGCGTCGAGGCCCGCACCGCCCGCGGCCCGCGGTCGGTACCGCAGGCACAGGATGCCGAGGCTCGGCCCGGCGAGCAGTTCCAGCTCGTCGTCCTGTTCGACGAGGGAGGCGGCGTGCTCGGCCAGGTCGAGCCCGTGGTCGATGGCCGCGCGGAAGGCGCCGACGCCGAAGCCCTTGAACGACAGCCACAGCTTGAGCGCCCGGGCGGCGGTCGTGAACTGCACGCCGTGGTCGGACAGGTTGACCTCGTCGGGTGCGGGCCGGGTGAGGTCGAGGTAGCCGGTCTGCTCGCGGAACCGGCTCAGCGCGAACGCCCGGTGCAGGGTGGCCGGGTCCCGCACGAGCAGGCAGCCGATCTCGTAGGGCTGGAACAGCCACTTGTGCGGGTCGATGACGACCGAGTCGGCCTCGGTGAGCCCGGTCAGGGCGACGCGTCCCCTGGTGGTCATCGCGGCGGCGGCCCCGTGCGCGCCGTCGACGTGCAACCAGAGGTCGTGCTCGCGGCACAGGCGGGCGAGTTCGGGCAGCGGGTCGATGCTGCCGGTGTTGGTGGTCCCCGCGTTGGCCAGCACGAGGAACGGCCTGCGGCCGGCCTTCCGGTCGGTGTCGATCTCCTGCCGCACCCGGTCGGGGTCGAGGCGGTGGCCGGTGCTGGGCAGGACCCGCAGGGAGTCGCCGAGACCGAGCACGTGGCAGGCGCGGAGCACGGCCGGGTGGGTCTGGTCGGAGCAGTAGAGGACGGCTCCGGTGGCGTCGTCGCCCAGTCGGTCGTGCCTGGCCGCGGCGACGGCCGTCAGGTTGGCCAGGGTCCCGCCGGGGGTGAACACCCCGCCGGCACCCTCCGGCATCCCGAGCAGCTCCGCGAGCCACCGCGCGGTGACCTGCTCGACGGCCGCGGGTCCGGCGCCGACGAACCACGCGCCGGGCGAGACGTTGAACCCGGAGGCGAGCAGGTCACCCAGGACGCCCAGGAAGTTGTTGGCGCTGGGGATGAACGCGAAGCAGCCGGGATGACCCAGGCGCAGCGACCGGGGCAGCACCTCGGCGGCGAGGAAGTCGACGAGCCCGGCCGGGTCCGCGGGTTCTTCGGGGACGGTCTCGGTCAGGAGGTGGTCGACCTCGCCGGCCGCGACCCGCCGGTGCACGGGTCGGTGCCGCTGCTCGCGCAGGTGGTCCACCACCAGGTCGACGACCTGGTGGCCGAGTGCGCGCATCTGCTCGGCGGTCAGGTCGAGCTCGTGGGGGCTGGTCACCGCGGTGGTCCTTCCGTGATGGTCGTGGCCCGGCGCACCGCGTCGACCCAGGCACGGGCGACGGGGTCGAGCGCGGGCCGTTCACCGACCGGGGCCGCGCGGTGGGGCAGCTGGACCAGCGCCAGTTCCTCGCCGGGACCCACCCGGTCACCGGGCCGGGCGTGCCGCCCCAGCAGCGCCTCGCCGGGGCGCCGCTCGCTGAGCTGCTTCGG
>NZ_JBFAAX010000731.1:0-1540 GCF_040639995.1 Actinosynnema sp. NPDC023658
CCAGCGCACCTCCCGCGCCTGGCGCTTCGCGCCGAGGATGTGGATCGGGTCGTAGTAGTCGGCGCCCGGCGCCACCGCCAGCTCCGCCCACCGGGCCAGGATCGTCTCCAGGACCACCCGGACCTCCAGCCGGGCCAGCGGTGCGCCGATGCAGAAGTGCGCGCCGTGCGCGAAGCTCAGGTGCTGGTTGGGCCGGCGGTCGGGGTCGAACGAGTCCGGGGCGGTGAACTGCGCGGCGTCCCGGTTGGCCGAGGCCAGCCACACGGTGACCAGCTGACCGGCGGGCAGGGTCCGACCCTGCAGGACGGTCTCCCTGCTGGTCAGCCGCAGCACGCTGGTCACCACCGGCCGGTACCGCAGGATCTCCTCCATGGCGCCGGGGATGGCCGCCGGGTCGTCCCGCAGCCGCGCCGTGACCTCGGGCAGGGTGTCCAGCAGGGCGACGGCGTTGCTCATCAACAGGGTCGTGGTGATGTGCCCGGCGCGCAGCATCAGCGCGACGAGCCCGGAGATCTCGACGTCGGTCAGCCGCTCGCCGTCGACCTCCGCGTGGGCGAGCGCGCTGATCAGGTCGTCGCCGGGGTCTTCGCGCCGCCGGAGCAGGTGCTCCTGGACGTAGGCCTTCATCTCACCGACCGTCCGCGCGATGGACCGCATGATCTCGGCCTGCCGCACGCCGGTGGCCCCGTCGGCGTTCGAGGTGAGCTCTTCCGACCACTTGTGGAACAGCGGGTGGTCGCTCACCGGGACGCCCAGCATCTGCGCGATGACGGTCACCGGCAGCGGGTAGGCGATGTCCGAGACCAGGTCCACCGCGGTGGACCCGCGCAGGCCGGCGAACAGTTCGTCGACGATCCGCCGGACCCTCGGCTCCAGCTGCGCGACCATGCGGGGGGTGAACCCCTTGTTGACCAGCTTGCGCAGCTTCTTGTGGTCCGGTGGGTCCATCACCAGCATGTTGCCCTCGACGAAGGCGTCGAAGTCGCGGTCGTCGGTCAGCGTCTTGCGCAGCAGGCCCGTCACGTCCGACGAGAACGTCGCGTGGTCGCTGAGCACGGCCACCGCGTCCTGGTACCGGAAGACGTTCCACACCCCGCGGTCGGGATCGAAGCTGACGGGTTCGCTCGTGCGCATACGCCCCAGCCAGTCGAAGAGACCGTCGAGGTCGCGCGGTTCCCGGTCCGTGTCGGCCATGTCACCCGCCTCACGCGTGGTTGAGCGCGTACTGGTCCCGGATGTCCTCCCAGACCTTCATCGGGAAGTTCTTCCAATCGGTGGCCTTGCCCTCCAGCGCGTCGTCGAAGAAATCCATGTGGACGTGCCAGTTCGCCAGCATGTCGGCCTCGCTGTCCGGCGGGATCGGCTTTTCCACCGTCGACACGATGACACAGCCGTCGGACAACTCGGTGAGATCCCAGCGCATCACGCCGAAGAACTCGGTGTCGTAGACGATCGTGTTCGGCGGTCGCACCACGGCGACCGTGCCCTCGGCGCCCTCGTCGCCGGTGCCGGGGCAGATGAAGTTCAGCCGGCCACCCTC
>NZ_JBFAAX010000731.1:1550-2862 GCF_040639995.1 Actinosynnema sp. NPDC023658
GCCAGTAGGCGATCAGCTCCGGCTCGGTCAGCGTCCGCCACACGTGCTCGATCGGGTGGGACGTCCGTCGCGCGAACCGGATGACGTGCCTGCCGTTGCGGATGCCGACACTGCCGTCGGTCAGCGGTTTGTCGAGTGCCATGATCCCATGGTCGGTCGCACGGCCAAAACCGCGCTAAAGCCGGGCTTTTCCATCGACAGCGCATTCTGGACACGTTTCGGCGCGGCTCGGTACTTTTTCGCCATGACCACTCCCACCGCTCGTGAAGTCCTGGAGCAGTTGCGCTCCCGCACCATTGAGAACGATCCGTCGGTAGGTGACCTCTATGCCGAGGACGGAGCTTTCGAACTGCCTTTCGCGCCGCCCGGTGTGCCGAAAGCGTTGAACGGCGGCGAGGCGATCCGAGAGCACCTGAAGAAATCCGTCGCGGCTTCCCAGGCGCGGTGGAGCGATTTCACCGTCACGGCGGTCTACGACACCGCGGACCCGGAGGTGCTGGTCGCCGAGTACGTGCTCGACGCGACGATCCAGGCCACCGGTGACCCGTTCAGGCTCGGCTCCATCATCGTGCTGAAGGTCCGGGACGGGAAGATCGTGCTGTCCCGCACGTACGCGAACCCCATCCAGACGGCGGAGGCGCACAAGTACGACTGACGCCCCCGGCGGTGGAACGCGACAGCCACAGGCCAGACCGGATCGGTCGGGCCTGTGGCTGTTCGGGTCTCACCCGATCCCGAGCTCGTTGTCGATGAAGTCGAAGATCTCGTCGTCGTCGGCGGACGCGATCTTGTCCGCCACCCCGTCCGCCGGGCCCGGCTCGTCCCGCAACCTGCCCAGCAGGTCCTCCAGCCGGTCGACGAGCCTGGCTCGCGCGTCGTCGTCGGCGGGCAGCGAGCCTTCCAACCGGGCCAGCAGCGGCGTCCAGTCCGGTCCCGTCGGGGCGAGCAGCCCGGTCAGGTGCGCGGCGAGGGCGCGCGGGGTCGGGTGGTCGAACGTCAGCGTGCCGGGGAAGCTCAGGCCGGTGGCGGCGGCGAGCCGGTTGCGCAGCTCCACCGCGGTCAGCGAGTCGAAGCCCATGTCCAGGAAGCCGCGCTCCACGTCCAGCTCGCCGGGATCGGGCCGGGCGAGTACGGCCGCGACCTCGGTGCGCACCAGGTCGAGCACCTCGACCGGGGTGGTGGGCCGGTGCCGCACCAGGACCGGCCGCGGTCGGTCGCTGCGGCGGACCAGGCCGAACAGGGGGCGGTCGGGCAGCGCGGTCGGGTCCAGCCGCAGCGGCACCAGGGCGGGGCCGTCGTCGGCCAGCGCGGC
>NZ_JBFAAX010000732.1:0-2857 GCF_040639995.1 Actinosynnema sp. NPDC023658
GCGCCCCCCCCCCTCCCCGCACTCACCCGCGGATCACCCCCCCCCCGCCGGGGTGACCCGCGGCAAGCGGGGGCCCCCCCCCCGGGCCGCCGTAACACGACTCGGTCAGCACCGATAACATCTGCCGCACAGGACCGAGCACGCACAACGAACCGCACACCGAGGAGTCACCGTGTCCCAACCGCGCCCCGCAGCCGCCCTGACCCCACCGCGCGTGGTGGTGCCGGCGGGGACTACCGCGGGGACGGCGGTGCGTGAAGCGGGGCTCCCGGGCAAGGGCCCGGACGCCGTCGTGGTCGTGCGCGACCCCGAGGGCCACCTGCGCGACCTGTCCTGGGTGCCGCAGGTGGAGGTCGAGGTCGAGGCGGTCGCCGCCGACACCGAGGCCGGCCGCAGCGTCATCCGGCACTCCACGGCCCACGTGCTGGCGCAGGCCGTGCAGCAGCAGTTCCCCGAGGCCAAGCTCGGCATCGGCCCGCCGGTCAAGGACGGCTTCTACTACGACTTCCGGGTCGACAAGCCGTTCACGCCCGAAGACCTCCAGGCGCTGGAGAAGCGCATGAAGGCCATCATCAAGGGCGCGCAGCGGTTCAACCGCCGCGTGGTCGAGTCGGTCGACGCCGCCAAGTCCGAACTGGCCGCCGAGCCGTTCAAGCTCGAACTCGTGGACGTCAAGGCCGGGTCGTCCGACACCGCCGTCGACTCCTCGGAGATCATGGAGGTCGGCGGCGGCGAGCTGACGATCTACGACAACCTCGACCCGAGGTCGGGCGAGCGCGTCTGGGGCGACCTGTGCCGCGGCCCGCACGTGCCGACGACCAAGCACATCCCGGCGTTCAAGCTGACCCGCGTCGCCGCCGCGTACTGGCGCGGCAACGAGAAGAACCCGCAGCTGCAGCGCATCTACGGCACGGCGTGGGAGTCGCAGGAGGCGCTGGACGCGCACGTGGAGCTGCTGGCCGAGGCCGAGCGGCGCGACCACCGCAAGCTCGGCGTCGAGCTGGACCTGTTCAGCTTCCCGGACGAGATCGGCTCGGGCCTGGCGGTGTTCCACCCGCGCGGCGGGATCATCCGCAAGGCCATGGAGGACTACTCCCGCGACCGGCACTCCGAAGAGGGCTACGAGTTCGTCTACTCGCCGCACATCACCAAGGGCAACCTGTTCGAGACGTCCGGTCACCTCGACTGGTACAAGGACGGGATGTACCCGGCGATGCACCTCGACGCCGAGTACGACGACGACGGCAAGCTGCGCAAGCCGGGCCAGGACTACTACCTCAAGCCGATGAACTGCCCGTTCCACGACCTGATCTTCCGGTCGCGCGGGCGGTCCTACCGCGAGCTGCCGCTGCGCATGTTCGAGTTCGGCGGCGTGTACCGGTACGAGAAGTCCGGCGTCATCCACGGCCTCACCCGCGTGCGCGGCATGACGCAGGACGACGCGCACATCTTCTGCACCCCCGACCAGGTGCAGGACGAGCTGAAGTCGCTGCTGGCCTTCGTGCTCGGGCTGCTGCGCGACTACGGCCTCGACGACTTCTACCTGGAGCTGTCGACCCGCAACCCGGAGAAGTCCGTCGGCTCCGACGAGGTCTGGGAGAAGGCGACGGAGGCGTTGCGCGTCGCGGCGGAGGACTCCGGCCTGGAGCTGGTGCCGGACCCGGGCGGCGCGGCGTTCTACGGCCCGAAGATCTCGGTGCAGGCCAAGGACGCGCTGGGCCGCACCTGGCAGATGTCGACCATCCAGGTGGACTTCAACCTGCCCGAGCGGTTCGAGCTGGAGTACACCGGCCCGGACGGCACGCGGCAGCGCCCGGTCATGATCCACCGCGCGCTGTTCGGCTCGGTCGAGCGGTTCTTCGGCGTGCTGACCGAGCACTACGCGGGCGCGTTCCCGGCGTGGCTCGCGCCGGTGCAGGTGGTGGGCATCCCGATCGCGGACGAGCACGTCGACCACCTGCTGGCGGTCGCGAAGCAGCTCAGGGCGAAGGGCATCCGGGTCGAGGTGGACGCCTCCGACGACCGGATGCAGAAGAAGATCCGCAACCACACCACGCAGAAGGTGCCGTTCATGCTGCTGGCCGGCGGCAAGGACGTGGAGCAGGGCGCGGTGTCGTTCCGGTTCCGCGACGGCACGCAGGTCAACGGCGTGCCGGTCGAGCGGGCGGTCGAGACGGTCGTGGACTGGGTCGCGCGGCGCGAGAACGCCTCGCCCACGGCGGAACTCGTCCAGTGACCGAGCGGCACGAGGAGCAGGACGGTGTCGGGGTCGACGACGCGTTGCAGCGGCTGTGGACCCCGCACCGCCTGTCGTACGTGCGCGGTGAGGGCAAGGCGGTCGGTGACGAGCCCGAGGGCTGCCCGTTCTGCCGGGTGATCGGCCTGGACGACGCCGAGGGCCTGATCCTGGCCCGCGGCGAGCTGGTGTTCGCGGTGCTCAACCTGTACCCGTACAACCCCGGTCACCTGATGGTGCTGCCGTACCGGCACGTGCCCGACTACACCGACCTGACCGTCGACGAGACGGCCGAGTTCGCCGCGTTCACGCAGCGGGCGATGCGGGTGATCCGGTCGGCCTCCGGTCCGCACGGGTTCAACGTCGGCATGAACCAGGGCGTCGTGGCGGGCGCGGGGATCGCGGCGCACCTGCACCAGCACGTCGTGCCGCGCTGGGGCGGCGATGCGAACTTCATGCCGGTGATCGGCCACACGAAGGTCCTGCCGCAACTGCTCGGTGAGACCAGGCAGCTGCTGTCGGACGCCTGGGCCTCGCTGTAGGTCCCGCGTGTCCTACGTCCGCGTCACCCGTGTCCTACGTCCGGAACACCCGAGTTGAACGCTCGGAACACGGCCAGAC
>NZ_JBFAAX010000733.1:0-2856 GCF_040639995.1 Actinosynnema sp. NPDC023658
CACGGCGGCACGCCCGCTGACTGGTTGCGCCGGGGCCTGGCCATGGTGCCCGACGCACCGCGGGCCGTGATCGGCCACTCGTTCGGCGCGAACGCCGTGCTGCACCTGCTGGCCGAGCGCGGGCTGCCCGCGAGCGTCGAGGCCGTGGCCCTCGTGGCCCCGTTCTTCCGACCACCCACGCTGAAGGTCGACTGGGCGCTGCACACGTCGGCCCTGGCCGGCGTCCGCCGGATCATGACCGCCGGCCTGCGCCTGCGCCTGGGCTCCCGGGCGGCCACCCTGGACGACGACCTGCTGGCCACCATGGCCGCCACCGTCGTCGACCGGATCGGACCGGTCGGCTTCGGCGCCTTCTTCCAGAGCTTCGCCGCCTCCACCGACCTGTGGCTGTCCGATGTGGACACACCCGTCCTGGTCGTCGCGGGTGAGGACGACGAGGCGCTGCGCGGCGAACGCGCCACCGCCCTCGCCGCCGCCCTGCCGATCGCCCACTTCCGCATCCGCCCCCACTACACCCACTTCTGCCACGTGGAGCAGGTCGACGACGTGGCGGCCGACCTGACCGGCTTCCTGGGCCTCGCCCGCCCCGCGCCGGGTCCCCCGACTTCCACCGCGCTGCACCTGATCCCGTGAGCCCGCCCTCGCCGGCTCCACCCGAGCCGCGCCGGACGCGGGGCGTCGACCCCGCGGACCGCGACCGCCCGGAGCCGGAGCGCACCGGCACCGCCCGCGCGTGACCCACCGCGGGCCTGATCGCAGCGGCCCGCCGTTGCCGAAACGAAGCCGCACCGCCCGCCGGTGCGCGTGCCTGAAGGAGCGACAACTGCCATGACCACCACGCTCGACGCGAGCCCCACGACGTACGTGGGACGTCCACGGTACGAGGGCGCGAACATCCGCACCTGGATCGGCTTCAAGCACTTCACCTACCTGCTGGAAGAAGCCGTCCTCCAGCACTTCCGCGACCGCGGCACCGGCCCCGACGTGCTCTACCACGTGCACGGCCTGGGCATCGAGTTCGTGGAGACCTCCATCCAGCTCCCCGCGACGCTGCTGGTGGACGACGAGGTCACCGCCGTCGTCACCACCGCGCCCGCGAAGCCCGGCCAGGGCGCGGCGTTCAAGGTCCGCCTCTCCGTGCAGCGCGACGGCGCCGAGGTCACCATCCTGACCGGCAAGGTCCGCGTCGCCCTGGTGGCCGAGCAGGACGCGCCGGGTCACGAGCCGGTGCCGGTGGAGCTGGTGCCGTACGTCGTCGGCGGTGTCGCGGAGCTGGAGACCAAGGCGCGCGAGGACCTCGCGTGCACCGGTGAGGTCACCGACGTCCTGACCCCGCCCGGTTCGAACGCCTTCCTGTGGTCCTGGCGCATCCCGTACTTCTACTGCCACTACTCGCACCGGCTCCAGCACTCGGGCTACACCCGCGCGCTGGAGGAGGTCGTGGACCGGTTCCTGCACGAGCGCGGCCTGGGCATCGGCAAGCTGCTCGAGGAGCGCGGGTGGATCCCCGTCGTCTCCCGCGCCCGCGTGCAGCTCCTCGCGGACGCGCAGATGGAGGAGACGCTGCACACCGTCTTCACCGTGGGCGAGATCATCAAGGACGTCATGTACACCGCCCGCATGGACACCTACGTCCGCCGCGGCGACGTGCTGGTGCACACCGCGACCGCGTCGATCGTCCACGGCTACGCGGTCAGCCGCGGCGAGAAGGCCGGTTCGCTGGCCGAGTTCGACGCCGACACCCTCACCGCGCTGCTCGGGGGTGCCGAATGAGGGTGAAGAAGCCGCCGCGCCTGTACTTCTCGTTCCGCAGCCCGTTCAGCTGGCTGGCCCTGCGGCGCCTGGAGGAACGCCTCCCGCAGGCCCGCGAGATCATCGAGTTCGTGCCCTACTGGGACCCGGACCCGATCACCACGGCCGGCCTGGAGGAGCGGGACGCCGGGTTCCACTACACGCAGATGAGCAAGGCGAAGCACCTCTACATCCTCCAGGACACCAAGCGCCTGGTGGCCGAGCACGGCTACCGCATGGCGTGGCCCATCGACATGGACCCGTGGTGGGAGCTGCCGAACCTCGCCTGGCTCAAGGCCCGCCACCTGGGCCAGGACCGCGCGTTCTACGACGCGGTCACCCAGGCGAGGTGGGAGCGCGGGGAGAACATCTGCGAGGTCGACGTGCTGAGCGCGGCCCTGGAGCAGGCCGGGCTGGACCCGGAACCGCTGGTGTCCGCCGTGGACGATCCGGAGATCCGCGCCGAAGGCCTCGACGCGCTCGTGCAGGCCTGGCACGACGACGTGTTCGGCATCCCCTACTTCAAGGTCGGCCGGCACCGCTTCTGGGGCCTGGACCGCCTCGACGCCTACCTCGACGTGCTGCTGCCGACGTTGCAGGACCTGCCCACGCCCGAGGCGACGACGTTGGACGACGTGCCCGCGCCCGTGCTGGAACGCGTCGGCGGGGTCGACCACGACACGGCGGGTGGTTGCGGATGACCATCCTGGAGGAACGTCCCGTCACCGGTCCCGTCCTGGTCGAAGTCGATCCGCGTGATCCGGAGGTTCGGCTCGCGCAACTGCTGGACCCCGGGTCGGTCGCGCCGTTGCGGCCTCGTGACGGTAGCGGCATGTTCGCCGTGCGGGGGCGGATCAACGGCGCGAAGGTGGTGGCCTACTGCAGCGATGCCACGCGGATGGGTGGTGCGTTGGGGTCGGAGGGTTGCCGGCACATCGTGGAGGCGATCGACACCGCGGTGCGGGAGCGGACGCCGGTGATCGGGGTGTGGCATTCCGGTGGGGCGCGGTTGCCGGAGGGCGTGGAGTCGCTGGACGGCATGGGTCAGATGTTCGCGGCGATGAT
>NZ_JBFAAX010000734.1:0-2851 GCF_040639995.1 Actinosynnema sp. NPDC023658
CCAGTTCACGTGGCCGTTGGCCGGGCACCGGATCAAGCCGTGCGCGCGGTTGACGTCCACGAGGTCATCGAGGTTGTCGAACTCCCCGAAGTAGTAGTGGCCGTCCACCGGTTCGGCTCGCCGCCGTGCCGCCAGCAGAGCGAGAACGCCAGCCAGCCTGTCCCGCTCGTAAGCGGTCAGCGGCACCGTGAAGCGGTGGTCCGGCGACAGCTCCTCCACCACCGCGACCGCGGATCGCAGGTCGACCATGTCGGCCGGGTGCCGGAACACCGCGAAGCCACCGCCTTCGTACTTCTCCCGTGACGACGACGGAAGTGGCGCCGCAGGCCGCTCTGCGTCGGTCCGGCGCATGAACTGCTCGACCTCGGCCGGGGTCGCCTCTCGGTATTCGTCGTCGGAGTCGCGTTCCCGCGCTCTGGACAGATTTCGGCTCGACTGCCACCTACCGTGACCCTCGTATCGTTCTTCGTCGTAGTCGGCGACAGAGCGGTAGAGACCCTCGGCGTGGCGAATATCGTGTATGCCGCGCCCGTCCCTGAACAACGCGTAGTAGCGGTATTCGGCCAGATAAAGCTGGAACATGCGACCACCCCCAGTGATCGACACATGGTAGCGGGCGAAGCGGCATCCGAGTCGCACATCGGGTTTCTGCTTCTGGACGAGGCACGGTCGGGCCTCCCTCCGACGCCCGGCAGGCCGCCGTGTGAAGCGTTGAAAGGTCAGCACCCGGCCGGTCTGGCGTGGTGAGCCGGCACTGGCAGGCACTGTTCGCCTATTCGCATCGCCTCTGCCACCGACCGTTCGTGCTCGGGATCAGCGGTTCGGGGACGATCTGCGGCCACGGTCGGGGGTTCGACCTTGTCACCGTGGTCGAGGTGGACGTGCGTGGTGACGCGCTGGAGGGACTCGCGGTTGACCGACGCGCGGGTGGGGGTTTAAGGAACTGCTGCCGTCCATGTTCGAATGCGTGCACCCGGAAGGTATACAAGTTGGTCCGCTCGCTGTAATCCCGGCGGGGACTGTAAAACGAGCGTTGTAAGTCCTGATCAGGGATGCGCACCTGATGACCGAGAAGATGTCCGGCGTGCAGCACGCCGAGGACGCCAAGCCCGCAACCGCCCTGGAGGGCCCGACGAGCAGCCGTCCGCCCGGCCCACGCGGTGGCCTGAAGTCACACGTGAGCGCGCAGTGCTCCAGCAGCCGACCAGGCAGCCACTGGAGTCGGGCTCTGAAGGGCGAGATCACCGACTGCCATCCACCGTGATGTCGTCCAGCACGGCATGATGACCGGCCGTGCCGCTCCGACTGACCTACCTCGGTGTGACCAACGCGTTCGCGCTGCCGCGCCTGCTGCCCATGAGCGACCGGGACGAGGACATGGAGATCCTGACGCTGCGGCAACAGATCATGGTCCTGGAACGGCAACTGGGCAACGCCCGGCCGCGGGTCACCCAAGCCGCCAGGAACCTCGCCATGGACTCGAAGACGCGGGCAGTACTGATCCGCGACCGAGACGGAAAGTACCCAGTCCCGTTCGACACCGCCCTCGCCGAGCGGGCATCCAGGTCGTCCTCACCGGTGTCCGGATACCGCGGATGAACGCGATCGTGGAGCGCTGGATCCGGAGCTGCCGACACGAACCGCTCGACCGCACCCCGGCCTGGAACCAACGGCAGCTGCTCCACGCCCTGCGAGTACGAGCAGTTCCCCAACACTCACCGACCCCGTCAAGGCATCGCCAACGCGTGGCCACTACACCCGCTGCCACCAGCCACCGACCAAGCAGCCGCCACCGGCCTCGACACCGTCGCGCCTACGCTGCGGCAAGTACCCCGCGAGTTACGAGACGGTGTCGATCGGTTCCTTCGGGTTGCCAGCGCGGACCGTTGATCACAATTTGGGAGCGCTCCCATAGAGCGCACGCGATCCCTGCCTGCGGTGTACCGCCGCCGACAGTCGCCTCCAGAAACCGAACAGCCGATGAAACGCCTACCCCGGCTGTACGACTGGCCGCCGCGACCCTCCCCACTCCTGCCGTTCGTCGGCAGCGGTGGTCCGCCGGTCGGTGTGATCCGGTCGCGCGGTGGGTTTCGGCTGGTTGGCCCAGCTTCTTTCGTTTTCTTGACCAAGGGCGACGTCGATGATTATGGTCTAGACCACGTTACGGTGAGTGCCAGTGCCCCAGCGTGCTGCCACCCGCCGGACGATCCCGCCGCCGGGGATTCGGATCGTGCCCAGGGAAACCTCGGGTTCCCTGCGAAGGAGCTGGACAATGGGTTTGAGACGGAAACTCGCGGTGTTCCTCGCCGGTGTCGGCATCGCCCCGTTCATCGTCGTGGTGGCAGCCGGAACGGCCAGCGCGCACGGGTACATCAGCTCGCCGCCGAGCCGGCAGGCGATGTGCGCGTCGGGTCGGGTCAAGCAGTGCGGCGACATCATCTACGAACCGGCCAGCGTCGAAGGCCCGAAGGGGTTGACCAACTGCCACGGCGGCGACGCGCGCTGGGCTCCGCTGAGCGACGAGAGCAAGCCGTGGCCGGCGACGACTGTCACCGACAACGTGTCGTTCAACTGGGTCATCGAGGCCAACCACGCCACCACCACGTGGCAGTACTTCGTGGGCGGCACGAAGATCGCCGAGTTCAACGACCACGGCCGCCAGCCCGGTGCGACCGTCACGCACGCGGTGAGCCTGGGTGGCCGCACGGGCCGGATCAAGGTCCTGGCCGTGTGGAACATCGCGGACACGGCGATGGCGTTCTACTCGTGCGTCGACCTCCAGGTCGGCCCGGGCGGTCCCGACCCGACGACGACCACGCGTCCGACCACTACCACGACGCGTCCGACGACC
>NZ_JBFAAX010000735.1:0-2844 GCF_040639995.1 Actinosynnema sp. NPDC023658
CGCGCGTGTCCTACGTTCACGTCGCGCGTGTCCTACGTTCGGAACGGGCGTGTCCTGCGTTGGGGACGGGCGGGTCGAGCGTTCGGGTCAGTCGCCGTCGATGACGTCGGGGTCCAGGCCCAGGTAGTTGGCGACCTGCTCCACCAGCACGTCGTGCACCAGGTCGGACAGGTCGGCCCCGTCCTTCGCCCGCGCTTCGAGGGGCCGCCGGTACAGCACGATGCGGGCACGGCTGTCCGCCCCGGCCGGCACCAGCCGGGCCAGGGGGACGTTGCCGTCCTCGACCACGTCGCCGTCGTCGCCCGACTGGACGTCCGGCACGTCGTCCACCGCCACGTCCAGTTGCGTGAGCTCCGTCCGCCACCGCGCCTCGATCGGCTCCAGCGCCTCCAGCACCAGCGCGTCGAACCGCTCCGCGCGGCTGCGGGCCGCCGGCAACGTGGCCGGGTAGAGCGGGCCGCGCAACCCCCGACCGTGCCGGTCGCGGTTGCGTCGCCGCGGAGCGCCCTGCCGCCGTGAACCCCGAGCCATCACCACGGGGTAAAGGGTAGTTGTCCGCCCGCGGACCCCGTACACCCGTACCTCCGCGACCAGGCAACTTGCCCGACCGGGGCACCGCCGCCAACGCCGCGCCGGAGGTAATCCAACACACGCCGCGCGGGACGCGATATCGTCCCCGCCGTGCGGAGCGTGAGACGGTGCTCGCGAACCGGGTGCGCGAACCCGGCAGTCGCCACGCTCACGTACGCCTATGCGGACTCCACAGCGGTGGTCGGGCCCCTGGCGACGTACTCCGAACCGCACTCCTACGACCTCTGCGAAGAGCACGCCCTGCGCCTCACCGCGCCGCGCGGCTGGGAGGTCGTCCGCCACCAGGGCGAGTTCCGCGCCCCCGAACCGACCGTGGACGACCTGACGGCGTTGGCCGAGGCGGTCCGCGAGGCGGGCCGGGCCACCCCCCAGGTGGAGCTGCCGGAGCTGCCCGCGGGCACGATCCGGCGCGGCCACCTGCGCGTCCTGCCCGATCCGAACGAGGACTGAACGCCGACCCGGGCGACCGGACACGACGCTCACACGCGCGCCGGTAGGCTTTCCCGAGGCAGTGTCAAGAGCCAACTCGGGAGTGTGGCCGTGCGCGATCTGTCCGCCATCGTCAAGGCTTACGACATCCGCGGTGTCGTCGGTGAGCAGCTCGACGCCGACGTCGTCCGCGACTTCGGCGCGGCGTTCGCGCGCCTGGTGGGCGGCCCCGCCGTGGTGATCGGCCACGACATGCGCGACTCGTCGCCCGGCCTGGCCGCGGCGTTCGCGCAGGGCGTCACCGCGCAGGGCGTCGACGTGGTCAGCATCGGCCTGGCCAGCACCGACATGCTGTACTTCGCCTCCGGCAAGCTGGACCTGCCCGGCGCGATGTTCACCGCCAGCCACAACCCGGCCAAGTACAACGGCATCAAGCTGTGCCGCCCCGGCGCCGCGCCGGTCGGCCAGGACACCGGCCTGGCGCAGATCCGCGCGGACGTCGAGCAGGGCGTGCCGGACGCCGAGGGCGTCACCGCGGGCACGGTCACCGAGCAGGACATGCTCACCCAGTACGCCGCCTACCTGCGGGAACTGGTCGACCTGAGCGGCAGCCGGCCGTTGAAGGTCGTGGTGGACGCGGGCAACGGCATGGGCGGCCACACGGTGCCGAAGGTGTTCGAGGGCCTGCCCATCGACGTCGTGCCGATGTACTTCGAGCTGGACGGCAACTTCCCCAACCACGAGGCCAACCCGCTGGACCCGGCCAACATCGTCGACCTCCAGGCGCGGGTGCGCGAAGAGGGTGCGGACGCGGGCGTGGCGTTCGACGGCGACGCGGACCGCTGCTTCGTGGTCGACGAGCGCGGCGAGCCGGTGTCCCCGTCCGCCATCACGGCCCTGGTCGCGGTGCGCGAGCTGGCCAAGGACCCGGGCAGCACGATCATCCACAACCTGATCACCTCGCACGGCGTGCCGGAGATCGTCCGCGAGCACGGCGGCGTGCCGGTGCGCACCCGCGTCGGCCACTCGTTCATCAAGGAGGAGATGGCCAAGACCGGCGCCATCTTCGGCGGCGAGCACTCCGCGCACTACTACTTCCGCGACTTCTGGCGTGCCGACACGGGCATGCTGGCCGCGCTGCACGTGCTGGCCGCGCTCGGTGAGCAGGACGGGCCTCTGTCGGCCCTGACCAGCGACTACTCCCGCTACGCCGCGTCCGGCGAGATCAACTCCACGGTGGACGACCAGCAGGGCAGGCTGGCCGCGATCAAGGCCGAGTTCGGCGGGCGCGAGGGCGTCGAGCTGGACGAGCTGGACGGCCTCACGGTGAACCTGCCGGACGGCTCCTGGTTCAACCTCCGTGCGTCCAACACCGAGCCGCTGCTCCGGCTCAACGTCGAAGCCGCCGACGCGGCCTCCGTCGCGGCGCTGCGCGACGAGGTCCTGGCGATCGTGAGGGGATGAGCGCCGTGGCTGTTCAACTCGACGCGCAGTTGCTGGAGATCCTGGCCTGTCCGTGCCCGGAGCACGCCCCGCTGAAGGTCGGCACCGCGTCCGACCCGCTGGCGGACTACCTGACCTGCACCTCGTGCGGCCGGTCGTTCCCGGTGCGGGACGGCATCCCGGTGCTGCTGCTGGACGAGGCTGTCGAGCCGACGGCCGGGTGAGCTCCCGTGCTTGACGACAGCCTCCTCGACGACCAGTCCCGGCTCACCGACGCCGACCGGGAGGGTCTGCTGCGCGCCGCCGCACGGGCGGGCGCGCAGGTCCGCGCCACCGCCGAGGCGGCCGACGAACTCGGCGTCGCGCGGTCGTTCGCCGAAC
>NZ_JBFAAX010000736.1:0-2833 GCF_040639995.1 Actinosynnema sp. NPDC023658
CAGCTGCTCGCGCTCGTAGTACCGGTAGCCGTTGCCGCCGATCCACGCCGGTTCGAGCAGCCCGATCGCGTCGTAGTGCCGCAACGTCCGCGACGCGGCGCGTTCCACGTCGTCGGGCAGCGACGCCCGGTAGATCGGCATCGCGGCGGCCGTGGTGACGATCGCGACCGCGACGAGGATCGCGAACAGCTCCGGCGTGACCAGCTCGTGCGCCAGGCCGATGTTGATGAAGATGAGGATCATCAGCCCGCGCGCGTTCATCAGCCCGCCGACCGCCGAGGCGTAGCGCCACGAGAAGCCCTGCCGGCGCACCACCGCGGCGCAGCCGAGGTACTTGCCGGCGAACGCGACCGCCATCAGCACGATGAGCGGCCACCACAGCGCGCCGCCCGCGCCGAAGCCGGACACCTCGGTGTTCAGACCGCTGAACGCGAAGAACACCGGCAGCAGCAGGATCGAGTTCAGGTCGGTGAGCCGGGTCTCCAGCTCCCGGCGCACGACCGCCGACTGCGGCATCGCCAGCCCGGTGATGAACCCGCCGAACACCGAGAACACGCCGATGTAGTCGGTGAACCAGCCCGCCGCCAGCACGAGGAACAGCACGAGCGCCATCACGTCCCGGCTCATCCGGCCCTGGCGCTCGACCCGGTCGCCCAGCTTGCGGAGCAGCTTGCGCCCCACCGTGAGCATCAGCAGCGCGAACACCGCGGCGCCCGCCACCGTGGTCAGCGCGTCGAGCGGGCTGCCCGCCGCCGCCACCGCGATGATCACCGCGAGGATGACCCACGCCGCCGCGTCGTCGATCGCCGCCGCGACCAGGGTGAGGCCGCCGATCGGCGTGTTCGCGATCCCTCGTTCCTGGAGGATCCGCGCCAGCATGGGGAACGCGGTGATGGACAGGGCGCCGCCGACGAACAGCATGAACTCCCACCGGGTGCTCCCGCCGGGGCTCAGCGAGCCGAAGAACAGGGCCGCGGCGGCCGCGCCGAGCGCGAAGGTCGGCAGGATCCCGGACGCGGCGAGCGCGGAGGCCCGCCGCATGTTCCGCCCGGCGGCGAGGCCGTGGTCGAGCGAGGAGCCGACGAGGAACATGTAGAACGTCAGGCCGATGGTGCTCAGCACGTACAGGGTGCCCTTGACGTCCGAGGGGAACAGCTGGGCCTGCACGCCCGGCGCGACGGCGCCGAGCAGCGCGGGTCCGAGCAGCACGCCCGCGACCATCTCACCGACGACCCTGGGCTGCTTGATCAGCATGGCAAGGCGTCCGCACAGGGTAGTCGCGGTGAGCACGACCGCCCGCAACGCGAACTGGATCTGGTTCACTAGGTGATCTCCTGGGTGGAAGGCGGTCGGCGCCGCAGGGGCCGACCGTGCGTGTCGTGGGTGTCGAAGTAGCGCCCGGCCAGGCGGAGCCGGTGGGCGTCCAGCACCATGACCGTGCCGAGGACGAGCTGGACGACGCTGCGCCACACGTCCTCCCACCGGTCCCGCACCCGCATGACCGCGCCCAGCACGGCCAGGCGTCGCGGCGGCAGCGGCTCGTCCAGCCGGACGAGCAGGCACGGACCCCGGTTCGGCAGCGAACGGGTGTGCCCGACGGTGGAGTGCAGCGCGCAGCGGCGCAGCACCTCGCGGGTCGCCGCGCGCAGGGCGAGCGGTGACAGCCGCCAGGCCGGGCACGGCCGGTTCGTGGCCACGCCGAACGGGATGTGGTGCGCCGCGCGGGCCTGGGCGTGCTCCCAGCGGTCCGGGTCGAACACCTCCGGGTGCCGGTGGCCGGCGGCGTGGTACTCGGGGTAGCTGAAGCACAGCACCGACCCGGCGGGCAGCGTGGTGCGCTCGTCCAGCGCGATGTCACCGGTGGTGATGCGGTGCGCGATGCCGAACAGCGGGTAGAGCCGCATGGTCTCGTCCAGGACGTGCGCGAAGTACCGGTCGTCGGTGGGGTCGGCCCTGAGCCGGTCCGCCACCTCCGGGTGCTGGGCCAGCGCGAGCAGCAGGTGCGCCATCGCCTCGGACATCTGGACCACGGCGGTGTTGAAGAAGGTGCCCTGGAGGTAGTGCACCTGCTCGGTGGGGGACAGCGTCGCGGGCAACGGCCGCCGCACGTCACCGGCCGCGACGCGGCGGGCGAGGTAGCGGGTGAGCCGGGCCCGCCGGGCGGGGTGGCGCAGGCCGGTGCACTTCAGCGAGGTCACCACGTCGTCGGCGTGCCCGACGATCAGGTCGCGCGCCTCGCGGGGGCACGGCTCCCCGAACACCAGTTCGTGGAAGTACTCCGCCCACACCGGCATCATCAGGTCGCGCAGCCGCACGGGGGTGACCTGCCCGGTGACCACCTCGTCGAGGACGTGCCCGGTGCAGCGGGCCGCCGCCGCCGACAGGACGTCACCCGGACCGGCGAGCAGGGCACGCGTCGTGCGCGCCACGTCGTCGTAGCGCGGGCCGGCCTCCAGGTGCTCCTGGTGGACCTCCGGGCCGGGGGCCAGCCAGTACCAGAACAGGTCCGACAGCCCGGCGCCGCGGCTGCGGCCGTTCGCGGCGGGGTGGCCGTAGACCTCCTCGAACCGGTCCGGCCCCACCAGCGCGTTCGGGAACGTGATCGCGTTGTCCCCGTTGACCTTCTCGAACACCTTGGCGCGCAGCGCGACCACCCGCCCCGGCAGCCAGCGCGGCGCGGTGAGCACCGCCGCGGCGGCGAGCAACCTCATCACCCGCACCGCGCGAACACCCCCGTCCCGCGTGCGACGACCAGGTCGCGGGTCAGGTCGGCCAGGCCGCGCCCGCCGCACTGCGCGAGCACGTGGTCGAACTCGTCGCGCAGCAGGTCGAG
>NZ_JBFAAX010000737.1:0-2833 GCF_040639995.1 Actinosynnema sp. NPDC023658
GCCCGGGCGGCCGTGGCCGCACCACAGGATCCATCGCCCGGAGTCGGTCACCGCGGGAATTGTCTACGCCGTTGCTTAATATCAAATCCACCTGGTCCGACAACGAACAACGACCTGGGGCCGGGTACGCCGGAGTACTCGGCGTGACCCGGCCCCAGGGGCTCGACCTGCGGTTTCAACAGGGGCCGAGGATCCACGGCCAGTCCAGCACATCACTGGACGGGCGCGGGGTGAGAGGGGTTTGCAGGGGCGCGGCGTGCGGTGCGGAAAACATGGGACCATCCTGTGTCGACATGCGCGTCCCGCACAACGGATCCGCCCAAAGCGGCAAATGCCCGTCTTACCCTTGATTTGCCCAATGGCGTCGGGGATCTTGTCGTCGGTGGCGGATGAATCGCACGGTCGCGACCCCTAGAAGGACTCCCCACAGCAGGAACCACGGATCCCACACGAACAGGTGCCAGTAGAACGCCACCGGGTCGAACGACGCCGCCCGCGGCACCACGCCCACGGCGATCAGGAGCTGCGCGACGACCAGAACGCCCCCGTAGAGCACGAGCACGACGGTCGCCCCCCACGACGCGGTGAGCAGCAACCACCGCGGCAGCCGCCGGCCCCACCGCTGGACCAGCGCCAGCCCCAGCACCGCGCCCACCAGCTTGAGCACGACGGTCAGCCACACGATCGCGATCAGCTGCGGGTCGCGGGCCCTGGCCATCTCCGCGAGCGCCCCGCCCAACGTGTCCAGGCCTGCCGTGCCGCCGGCGGCCCAGTAGGCGCTCACCGCCGCGTACAGCGCTCCCACGACGAACACGGCCCAGCCGAGCCACCGTCCCCCGGTCGTGCGCGGTGACGCCTGCGCGGACCTCGTCATGCTGTTGTCCCTCTCCCCCAGCCGGTCTGACGGCATTAGTCGTATCGGTTCAGCCGCAGAGCCGTCAAACGCACGACCGGAAAGCGCGACAGCGTCACACCCCCACCGCTCGACGCGCGGTGGCGGCCAGCAGGTCGTGCCGGATCAGGCCGCTCCCCGCCCGCACCAGCAGCCAGTACGGCCGGAACGCGCGCCGTGCGGCGGCGTCGGTGCCGTGCACGCGGGTCTCGGTGGACAGCAGGGTGCCCGAGCCGTCGGCGTCGAGGCGGAAGTTCATCACCACCTTCGACCAACCGGGCTCGGTGAAGCCGGTGAACGCGTCCACGTCGCCGCGCGGCAGGTCGGGCCGCGCGGGCACCAGCGAGGTGTAGCGGGAGACGTCCGCGAGGACGATCTCGTGCGGCGGGTCCTGGGCGACGGGCTTGGGCGCGAACGAGTCCAGCACGAGCGTCCCCGGCGGCGCGTCCACGCCCCGCACCCACGCGAGGGGGCCGCCGCGCAGGCGCAGCAGCAGCATCGTCCAGCTCAGGTCGGAGACCCGGAGCGTGGTCAGTGCTTCCCAGACGCGGTCGGGCGGGGCGTCGACGTGGCGGGTGTGGTGCTCGCGGTGCTGCCACTCGGGCAGCAGGTCGTCGATCAGGGTGGTCACGAAAGCACCGCCGTGGGGGTGTCGTTGGTCAGGACCGGGTGGTCGTAGCGCTGCTCGACGCGGTGCAGGTAGTCCAGCAGCGCGCCGCTGGTGACCGGCCGCAGGTCGCGGTCGGGCCGGGCGATGGGCATCGAGCCCACCGAGGACCAGCGCAGCCAGCCGCGGCCGTCCACGTGCGCGCGGGCCCGTCCGGCGTTGTCGTCGTGCAGGCAGTAGGGCACGTCCAGGACGCCGGAGGCGAACGCGCGGACGAGCGCCTCTCCGACGTCGTCGTGCAGGTCGAGCACGGCGGCGATGAGCGTGCGCGCCTCGGCCTCGACACCGGTGTCCACGATCGCGGGCGCCTCGGGGGCGACGGCGCGGGCAGCGGCGGCGGCGTGCTCCAGCGACGCCACGTTCTCCGCGATGGTCGGGATGCGGTGGGCCTCGGCCGGGGTCTTCACGATCAACCGGGCCGCTCCCCCGCGCACCGCGAGCCGCGTCGCGTCGGCCAGCAGCGCCAGCGAGCCGGCCTCCGTGCGCGGGTGCACGCCCATGTAGGCGTAGACCACGATGTGGTGGTCGACGTCGGGCAGCAGGTCCGCGGCGATGCGCCCCAACGCGCGCAGCGCCTCGGCGTCCTGCTCGGCGCTGGTCTGCTGGGTGAAGCTCAACGACATGCTGGCGATGCCGCAGCGGCGGAAGAACAGGCCCTCCAGCACCGTCAGCGCGACCAGCAGGCTCGGCGGGCAGAGCTGGCCCAGCATGCACCCGCCGAAGCTCTCCAGGTGCGGCTCGCCGGGCGCGGCGGCGAACGCCTCCACGCACCGGGCCCAGGCCGTGACGGACTCGCGCAGCGGCACCCGGCTGTAGGGCAGGCAGTAGGACACCGGGCCGCCCTCGGTGGCGTCCAGGCCGAGCGCGACCAGCGCGTCCACGATGTCGCCGGGCAGCGGCGAGCCGTGCCGGACCTGGACGGGGAAGCCGTGCGCGGCGGCGTCGGAGAGGACGTGCCGCGTGGTGGCGTGGTCGGTGGTGACGATGGGGTAGCCGTTGAGCGGCGTCCCCTCGGCGGCCGCCGCCAGCACGGCCGCGTAGTCCCCGACCCGGGTGTAGCTGTCGAGCGTGACCGTGCCGACGGTGGTGGCGTGCGCGCGACGGGTGGCGACCAGGCCGGCGCGCATGCGGGCGGGATCGCTGAAGCCCATGCGGGGCTGCACGACGAGCTGCCCCGCGGCGTGCGCGGCGCGGACGAACGCGGCGAACCCGGTCACGGCGCCGCGCCTTCCAGCGAGCGCCGCTCCCGCGCGGCGGACACGAAGCGGTTGAAC
>NZ_JBFAAX010000738.1:0-2827 GCF_040639995.1 Actinosynnema sp. NPDC023658
CGCGTCGATCAGGGCGGCGGTGTCCTCGGCGTGGACCTCCGGGCGCTGCTCCTCGTCAAGGGTGCCGGGCCGCGCCGCCGAGGCGAAGCGGTTGGACATCGCCACGACCCGGTGATGACCGGCCAGGTGCGCGGTGAGCCGGTCGAGGATGCCGGCGTGACCGACACCGCCAGGCAGGAGCAGCAGCGGTGGGCCGTCGTCACCGCGTCGGTCGTAGCCGAGGGTGGTGCCGTTGAGGGTGATGGTCGTGGTGGGGATGGGCGTCTCCAGTCTCGATCTCGGACCAGGTGGTCAGGGTGTGGTGCAGGGTGTCGACCGCCCGCCGCCACGAGGCGTCGAGGCTGCGGTCGGCGGTGAAGCCGCCGGTGGCCTCCAGGTCGCTGAAGCCGTGCAGGGTGCTGCGCAGCAGCCGGACGGCATCGGTGGCGTCCGGTTCGGACAGGTCGTAACCGCGCAGCAGTGCGTAGCAGACCTCGACGATGCGCGCGGTGCCGCCGGACTCGACGAGCCGCTCGGGCGCGACGGGGTGCCGGGTCGCGGCATAACGGCCGGGATGGCCGGTGGCCAGCGTGCGGTAGGTGTCGGCGAAGGCGCTGAGGGCGGCACGGCCGGAGCGTCCGGCGATGGCCTCGCCCAGCGCGTCGGCCCATTCGCCGAGCGCGCGCAGGGCCACGCGCTCCTGGAGGTCGGCCAGGCCCCGGATGTGGGTGTAGAGGCTGGCGTCGCGGACGCCGAAGCGCTTGGCGAGCGCCGACAACGTCAGGTGCTCGAAGCCGATCTCGTCGGCCAGGTCCGCGGCCGCGGACACCAGGGCGTCCGGGGTGAGCCTCTCGCGCGCCATGATCGACCTAATCTCCCTTTGGTTCGTCCTAATGTCCTTAGGATGTCCGCACCCGGGCGTTCCGTCAACTGACAACGCGTCCCGCGAGCGCTACCGGCCGTTAGCGTGGGGAGGCCGACACTTCGGAGGTGGCATGTACCGCACTCGGGTTGGTCGTGGGCGCCGGCGCCCCCTGCTCCTGGTGACCGCGTTGTTCTCGGTCGCGGCGCTGACCGCGGGCACCACCGGTGCGCAAGCCGCTCCTCCGGACGTCCCGCCGCACCCCTGGCAGCAGGACCACTGGCCGCAGCAGCAGCCGTGGCAGCAGTCCCGGGACGAGGCGCGGGTGGCGGCGCGAGCCGGGTTCCCCGGTCCGGTCGACCCGCAGAACTGGGTCAACCCGGACCACATGACGTGGGAACGGGACTACCGCCCGGTCCCCGGCACGAACTGGGCCGACCCGTCGGCCAGGGGATCGGTCCGCACCTTCAAGGGCGCGCTGGTCCTGCTCGACTACCCGAACCAGCCGTTCGTCGTGACGCAGCCGCCGCGGTCGACGGTGTTCGGCAACCCCAGCGTCGAGGCGCACGACGTCCCGCGCGACCGGGTCGCCCGGTTCTACCAGGACTTCCTCAACACCCCGAGCGCGCTCAACCACGGCCACACCGTGCACGAGTACTGGATGGAGGACTCCGGCGGGCGCTACGGCGTCGACCTGACCGGGTTCGGCCCGTACACCATGCCCGGCAAGGACCACGAGTACGCGATGGAGTTCCAGGAGGGCACCGCCTGCCCGGCCGGGGACACGTGCGACCGCGACCTCCGCACCGACGGTCGTGCCGCGTGGGTGGCCGACGTCGGGGCCGAGGTGCCGGCCGGGTTCGACTTCGTCTACTTCCTGTCCGCGGGCCAGGACGAGTCCGGCACCTGGCAGGAGTTCGGGATGATGAAGTTCCCGACGAAGGAGGACGTGCCCGACGCGTTCGGCCCGCCCGACGAGGCCCTGCCGAACTGGTCGCGCACCCGGTACGTCGACTGGACCTCCTGGGCGGCGGGCTCCAGCCTGTGGCCCAACGCGGGCGGCGGTTCGTCCACGCAGGCGGAGAGCTCCGGCCAGGGCGTGTACGCGCACGAGCTGAGCCACCTGCTCGGCATCGGGGACAACTACAACAACCCGTACGGCAACCCACCGCGCCGCTCCTACACCGGCATCTGGGACATGCTGTCCCGCGGGTCGTTCAACGGCCCCGGCGGTCCGCACTCGCGCTGGGTCATCCCGGCGACCGCGGGCGCGTCGATGGGCGCGCAACACGTGCTGCGCAACAAGATGAAGCTCGGCATGGTGGACGAGCGCAACGTGCTGCGCCTGTCCCGCGAGGCGCTGGCCGGCTCCGGCGTGGTGATCGCGAAGGTGACCGCGCGGACCGTGCAACCCGGACCGGACGGGCTCTCCGGCGTCAACGTCGTGCTCGGCACCGGCGACCTCGCACCCGCCTGCGACGTCCGCACCGACCCGCTGTGCGACGGCGGCGGCTACCAGAACTACACGGTCGAGGTCGTGGACCGGATGGGCTCGGACTCGTTCACGCCCGACGCGGGCGTGCTGCTCGCGAAGACCAAGGACGAGGACCGCGCGCCGTTCGCCTGGGTCGTCGACGCCAACCCGCAGGACATCGGCATGACGGACTACGTCCTGCCGGACGGGCGGAAGGTGCCCATCACGATCGGTGACTACCGGCAGCTGGCCGACGCGCTGTTCCACGCCGGCACGGACTCGGGCAGCGAGTACGAGTACGTCGACCGGGCCAACCGGCTGCACTTCTACGTGCTGGACGTCGAACGCGACAGCCGGGGCGTCCTGTCCTACACCGTCGCGGTCCGGTCGCTCGACGGCGCCGGCCCGCAGCGGCGGGGCGTGCGGGTCGTGCCGACCGCGGCCCGCGCCGGTGCGGACGGCGTGGCGACCTGCCGGTTCCCGCAGCTCAACACGGGACGCGCCGCCGCGCC
>NZ_JBFAAX010000739.1:0-2824 GCF_040639995.1 Actinosynnema sp. NPDC023658
GCGGCACGAGCGCGGACGGGGAGCCCCACCCCACGTCACCGACCGTGGAGATGCCGTACACCAGGGCCAGCAGGCCGACCGTGGCCAGCAGCGCGCCGGGCACGTCCAGCCGCGCCGGGTGCCGTTCCTCGTCCTTGGCCAGCAGCGTGATCGCGCCCGCCAGCACCACCGCGCCCATGATCACCAGGATGAGCATGGTCCAGCGCCAGTTGAGGCCGCTGGTGATGACGCCGCCGCCGATGGTGCCGACGACGAAGCCGAGCGACAGCAGCGCGCCGCTCACGCCCAGCGCCTTGTCCCGCCGCGGCCCCTCGGGGAACGACGCGGTGAGCAGGGCCAGTGCGGTAGCGCCGACCATCGCGGAGCCGAGGCCCTGGCCCGCCCGTGCGGCGATGAGCACCCACGGTGCCGTGGCCAGGCCCGCGACCAGCGAGAACACCGTCACGATGACCAGGCCGAGGATGAACAGCGGGCGCCTGCCGACGAGGTCGGACACGCGGCCGAACAGCAGCAGGAACCCGGCCGTGGGCAGGATGAACGCCGTCATCACCCACTGGAGCTGGGCCGCGCCGCCGAAGTCGAGGCCGCGGTCGATCGCGGGCAGCGCCACGGTGACGATCGAGAAGTCGAGCGAGATCATGAACTGGGCCGCGCAGACGGTGATCAGCGTGAGCCACCCGCGCAGGCCGAGGCCGGCTGTGGTCTCGCTCTGCGTGGACGCGGCCCCGGAGCCGGTCGTGGTCGTCATGATTGCCTTTGCCCTCCCCGAGCTGGTGCGCTCTCAGCCGTTGTGCTTGTGGCTCGATCGTGGCGCGCTCGCGCGGAGCTACCCAGTCCTCCGCGGAAGGTACGACCGCTGTTCGTAGCACTGGCAGTGTTAGTTCCGCGGTGCCGGGTTCGGCCACAATCGGGGTATGGACCGGCTCAACGACCTCGGTGAGTTCCTCCGCTCCCGGCGCGCGCAGCTGCGCCCCGAACAACTGGGTCTGGTGAACTACGGGCGCAGGCGGGTCGCCGGGCTGCGCCGCGAGGAGGTGGCCCAGCTCGCGGGCGTCAGCGTCACCTACTACACCCGTCTGGAACAGGGGTTGACCGATCGGGCGTCCGACGCGGTGCTCGACGCGGTGGCCCGCGTGCTGCAGCTCGACGAGGAGGCGCGCGCCCACCTGTACCGGCTGGCCCGCGGCAGGCGCGGCGACCGGTTGAAGGCGCGCAAGCCCGAGAAGCTGCGGCAGTCCATCGCGCTGATGGTGGACTCGTTCGCCGCGGCCGGGGTGCCGGCGCTGGTGATCGGGCGCTCGACCGACGTGCTGGCGTGGAACCGGCTCGCGCACGCGCTGCTCGCCGGGCACCTGGACTTCGACGCGCCCTCCCGGCCCGCGGACCGGCCGAACATCGCCCGCATGGTGTTCCTCGACCCGCACGTGCGCGAGCTGTACCCGGACTGGAAGCGCAAGTGCCGCGACACCGTGGACGACCTGCGGGTGGTGGCCGGCCTCTACCAGGACGACGCGCGGCTGGCCGAGCTGGTGGGCGAGCTGAGCATGAAGTCGCCGGAGTTCACCGCGCTGTGGAACAACCACTCGGTCAAGGCGTGCGCCTACATGATGCGCGAGTTCCGCCACCCGGTCGTCGGCCCGCTCACGCTGGCCAACGAGCTGCTGGTGCTGCCGGACGACGACGGGCAGCGGATGGCGCTGTTCCACGCCGAGCCCGGCTCCGCGTCGGAGGCGGCGTTGCGGCTGCTGGCCGACCTCAACCAGCCGAGCGCGCCGGCCCCGCGGTCCGCCGAGCCGCAGCACTCCGTGAGCAACGGTGGGTGAGGGCGTGGCGACGGGGAAGCTCGGCGCGCTTGAGGTGTCCGCGCAGGGTCTGGGCTGCATGGGCATGAGCGCCTACTACGGCCCGCGTGACGACGTCGAGTCGGTCGCCACGATCCACCGCGCGCTCGACCTCGGCATCACGTTCCTGGACACCGCGGACGTCTACGGCCCGTACGTCAACGAGGAGCTGGTCGGCCACGCGATCCGCGGTCGGCGCGACGAGGTGGTGCTGGCCACGAAGTTCGGCGCGGACCCGGAGGAGAACCGCATCCGGGGCGACGCGCCGTACGTGAAGCGGGCCTGCGACGCCTCGCTGCGGCGGCTCGGCGTGGACCACGTCGACCTGTACTACCTGCACCGGGTGGACCTCGGCACGCCGGTGGAGGAGACGGTCGGGGCGATGGCGGAGCTGGTCGCGGCCGGCAAGGTGCGGCACCTGGGCCTGTCCGAGGTCACCGCGGCGACGCTGCGACGCGCCCACGCCGTGCACCCGATCGCGGCGGTGCAGACGGAGTGGTCGCTGTGGTCGCGCGACATCGAGCGCGAGGTCGTGCCGACGTGCCGCGAGCTCGGCGTGGGCGTGGTGCCGTATTCCCCGCTGGGGCGAGGCTTCCTCACCGGGCGCTTCCGCGCGGCGGGCGACTTCACGCGCGACGACTTCCGCGCCTCCGGCCAACCCCGGCTGTCCGGCGCGAACCTGGACCGCAACCTGGAGCTGGTGCGGGCGTTGGAGGACCTCGCCGCCGAGTGGGGGCACACCGCCGGTCAGCTCGCGCTGGCGTGGCTGCACCACCAGGGCCCCGACGTGGTACCGATCCCGGGCACCAAGCGGCGGGAGTACCTGGAGCTCAACGCCGCCGCACGGGACGTCGTGCTGTCCCCGGGGCAGCTCGCCGCGATCGAGGCGGCCGTGCCCGCGCACGCCGTGGCCGGGCCGCGCTACCACCCCGAGGCGATGGCCAACATCGACGTGTGACCGGCCGCGGGGTCCGTGCCACCGG
>NZ_JBFAAX010000740.1:0-2824 GCF_040639995.1 Actinosynnema sp. NPDC023658
CGGCCCTGGGCGAGGTCTCCGCCGCCGAACTGCGGGTGGTGCCCGCCACCCACGACATCGTGGTGACCGTGCCCGCCTCCGCCCTCGGCCTCGACCTCGTCACCGCCGGCTACCAGGTGTCGATCTACTCCAACGCCGAACCCGGAGAGGGCATCGGCCTGGTGCGCCCCGTCTACAGCAAGGCGCACTGGGACAACGGGTTCCCGTGGACCAGGGAGTTCCGCTTCGGCGGCGGCGCGGGTGAGCAGAGCTTCGACCTGCCCAGCCGCGACACCGACACCCGCGACCCCAACACCATCGACGTCATCACCGGTGACGCCGACCAAGCCGCCGTCCTCGACTGGACCACGACCAGCCCGGTCGTGCTGCCCTTCGTCGACCTGCTGCCCGGAGAGAGCGGGCGCTGAGAGCAGCGGGCGCGGGCGCCTGGTCGGAACCGGCGCCCGCGCCCGCACCCACGTCCTCCTGCCAGAGGTCGCAGTACGGCTCCAGCCGGAGCGATACCACCCAGCGAAGAGAGGCAAGGCATGTCCGGAGCCCGAACACATCATCGCACCCGGGCGTGGCTCGCGGGCGCGACGGCGGTCCTCGCCACCGCGGCGTCCGTCGTGATGTCGACCACGACCGCGCACGCGGCCACCGTCACCGACGCGTGGACCGACGCCGCCCGCTACGCACCCGGAGCTGCGGCCACCGTCACCGCCTCGGTCAGCGGCAGCGGCCCCGTGCGGTTCACCCTCACCCACCTCGGTGACGTCGTCACCACCGGCACCGTGCGGGCGAGCGGGTCCGGCGAGGTCACCTGGCGGGTCACCCCGCCCAACCGCGACTACACCGGCTACCTCGTCGAGGTCGAGGCCGACTCCGGCCGCGCCCAGACCGCCGTCGACGTGTCCAGCTCGTGGACCCGGTTCCCGCGCATGGGCTTCCTGGCGTTCTACGGCCAGAACATCTCCGGCTCCGACGCCGACGGCGACATGGCCGAACTCGCCCAGCGCTACCACATCAACTCGTTGCAGTACTACGACTGGCTGTGGAAGCACGAGCTGCCGGTCAAGCACGAGGGCTCCGGCGTCGCCTCGACCTGGACGGCGTGGAACGGCGACACCATCAGCTCGCAGACCATCAAGAACTACATCTCCTCGGCACGAGCCCGCGGCATCGGTTCCCTGCCCTACCAGATGTCCTACGCCGCCTTGAACGACTACGACCGGTCGCGGGTCGACCCGAACTGGCGGCTGCTCAACCGCGACGGCACCGACTGGACCTACCCCATGCTGCCCGGCCAGGTGCTCAAGCTGATGAACCCGGAGAACCCGGGCTGGCAGGACTACATCGTGGGTCAGTACGCCGACTCGATCCGGTCGATGGGCTTCGACGGCTCGCACCTGGACCAGATCGGCTACTGGGACGAGAAGTTCGACGTCAACGGCAGGCAGGTCAACCGACCGAACGGCTTCGCCCAGCTCGTCGAGAAGACCAAGCAGGCGACCGGCAAGCCGGTCGGGTTCAACGCCGTGGACGGCTACGGCGACCAGGAGTTCGCCCGCTCCAACGCCGACTACCTCTACACCGAGCTGTGGAGCAACTTCGAGACCAACGCCTCGGTCAAGACCTACCTGGAGAACCAGCGCCGCGCCTCCGGCGGCAAGCCCCACGTCACCCCCGCCTACATGAACCGGCCCAACACCCCCGAGGGCACACCGAACAACAACAGCGTGTTCGACACGACCTCGGTGCAGCTGGCCAACGCCACGTTCGCCGCCAACGGCGCCCACCACCTGGAGCTGGGCCCGAACGAGCACATGCTCAACACCGAGTACTTCCTCAACAAGAACAAGACCATGTCCGCCGAACTCAAGGCGTGGCAGAAGACCTACTACGATGTCATCACCGGGTACGAGAACCTCCTCTACGGCCCCGACCTGCACACCGCGTCCAACGCCGTGCAGGTCGCCGGGCGCAACACCTCCACCGACGGCGCCGGCAACACGATCTGGACCAACGTCATGCGCAACGACGGCGTCGACGTCATCCACCTGATCAACCTGCTCGGCAACGACAACCGCTGGCGCGACGCGGGCACCAACACCCCGCCCACCCAGACCGACGTGCCGGTCAAGTACTACCTCGGCGACCAGCCCACCCCGCCCAGCCTTCACGTGGCCAGCCCCGACCGCGACGGCGGCCGCTCCCGCGAACTGGCCTTCACCACCGGCTCCGACGGCGGCGGCCGGTACCTGAGCTTCACCGTGCCGGAACTGAAGAACTGGGACTTCGTCTACTTCGACAACACCCCCGACGACCCCACCACCACTCCCCCGACCAGCACCACCACCAGCACTACGACCACCACGACCGCCCCGCCCGCAGGTTCCGGTCACATCACCGGCCTGGGCGGCAAGTGTGCCGACGTCGCCGGCGGCAGCTCCGCCAACGGCACCGCCGTCCAGCTCTGGTCCTGCACCGACACCACCGGCCAGTCCTGGGCCTTCACCGGCGGCAAGCTCAAGGCCGTCGGCAAGTGCCTGGACGTCGAGGGCGGCGGCACCGTCAACGGCACCCGAGCGCACCTGTGGGACTGCCTGTCCGTCGCCTCCCAGAATTGGGAACGCACCACCGGCAGCCAGTACCGCAATACCAAGTCCGGCCGCTGCCTGGACGTAGCCGACCAGTCCACCACCGACGGCACCAGGCTGCACCTGTGGGACTGCCACTCCGGCGACAGCCAGAAGTGGAGCCTGCCGCAGTAAGAGCCGAGCGGTCCCGTGGCGCGGCACCACGGGACCGCTCCCGTCGAGGGCGTCGTGCTGCGGGTGCTGCG
>NZ_JBFAAX010000741.1:0-764 GCF_040639995.1 Actinosynnema sp. NPDC023658
CACCGCCGTGCAGCCGGGTTCGTCGGCCAGCAGCAGGCCCGCCCGGTAGCCGGACTCGGCGGACCAGTCACCGCGCGACAGCGGCGGCACCGCCCGGCCCGCCCGTTCCAGCTCGGTCCGCCACGCCGTCGACCGCCGCTCGGCCGCGAACGACTCCTCCGGCCCGGCCACGTGCCAGACCGTGCGGTGGCCGAGGGCGAGCAGGTGGCGGACGGCCTGGCGGGCGCCGTCGACCTGGTCGGTGTCCACCACGCTGTAGCGGTCGTCGGCGTCGGAGTCCACGACGACCACCGGCACGCCCGCGGGCAGGCTGACCGTGGCGGCGTCGAGGAGGTGGATCTCCATGATCACGATCACCGCGTCGACCGCGAGCTCGCCCAGCCGGGTGAACGCGCCCAGCACACCGTCGCGTGTGGGGACGGCGACGGGGATCAGCGTGATCGCGTAGCCCTCCTCGGCCGCGTGGTCGACGATCGCCTCCAGCGTGCGGCTGTTGCCGACGGTCGACAGCGTGAACAGGATGACCCCGATGGTCCGGAACTGGCCGTACTTCAACGCGCGCGCGGCGCTGTTGGGCCGGTAGCCGAGCTCCTGCATGGCCGCGAGCACCTGTTCCCGCGTCGAGCCGACGACGCCGGGATGGCCGTTGGACACCCGCGAGACGGTCTGCGCCGACACACCGGCGCGGCGGGCCACGTCCGCCATCGACACCCGACGGCCGCGCCGCTCGGGCCGATCCGGTGGCACCTCGGCGTCCGACCTGG
>NZ_JBFAAX010000741.1:773-2822 GCF_040639995.1 Actinosynnema sp. NPDC023658
CTGCCACTATAGCGCCGCAATGTTTGCGTAAACATCGCCGCGCCGAAATCCACCCGTGCAATCGAGCCGCGGTACCGCACGCCGGTGATGTTTACGCAAACATCATCTCCGGAGGGTCCGCGACGACGCGGCGGGAAGCGAGGAGCACGTGGCACCACCTCAACCCGCCGCGGTCGTGCCCGACATCGGCACGGCGACGACGCGGCGCGGGGCACCCCGGTCGAAGGCACCCCGGTCGAGGGCAGCACGGCGGCGGCGCTCGTGGGTCGGCTGGCGGTTCGTCGGCCCGTTCCTGGCGGTGTTCGCGCTGGTGTTCCTGGCGCCGATCGCCTACTCGGTCTACCTGAGCTTCTTCCGCGACCGCCTGGTCGGCGGCAACTCGTTCGTGGGACTGGACAACTACCGGCAGGTGCTGTCGGACCCGCAGTTCTGGTCGGCGGTCGGCCGGGTCGCGCTGTTCCTCGTCGTGCAGGTGCCGGTGATGCTGCTGCTGGCGCTGCTGGTGGCGCTGGCCGTCGACAGCGGACGGCTCTACGGGCGCAACTTCTTCCGGCTGGCGGTGTTCCTGCCGTACGCGGTGCCCGCGGTGGTCGCCGCCCTGATGTGGGGCTTCATGTACGGCACGCGGTTCGGCCTGGTCGGCAACATCAACGAGGCGTTCGGCATCACCCTGCCGGACCCGCTGTCGCCCGCGTTCGTCCTCGCGTCCATCGGCAACATCGTGACGTGGGAGTTCATCGGCTACAACATGCTGATCCTCTACGCCGCGCTCCAGGTCGTGCCGCGGTCGCTGTACGAGTCGGCGGAGATGGACGGCGCGAGCCAGCTCCGGGTCATCCTGTCGATCAAGCTGCCCGCGTTGCGCGGCGCGCTGCTGATCGCCACGATCTTCTCGATCATCGGCAGCTTCCAGCTGTTCAACGAGCCGAGCATCCTGCAGAAGCTCGCGCCGAACGCGATCACCACCTACTTCACGCCCAACTTGTACGCCTACTCGTTGTCGTTCTCCGGGCAGCAGTACAACAACTCGGCCACCGTGGCGATCGTCATGGGCCTGATCACGATGGCCGTGGCCTACCTCGTGCAGTTGCGCGGCATGCGGAAGGACGGCTGACGATGTCCACACCCACCCGCACCCGCGCGGTCCGACCCAAAGTCGCCCCGCTGCGCTCCCCCGGCCGACCCCGCTCCTCCGACCGGGCACGTCCCTCCCGCCGGCCGCGGCGCAGCGTGCTGCTCACCGGGCTGACGGCGCTCGTCGCCCTCTACTCCCTGGTGCCGCTGCTGTGGTTGCTGATCAACGCGACCAAGACGCAGTCGGACCTGCTGTCCTCGTTCGGCCTGTGGTTCGCCGACGACTTCGCGCTGTGGGACAACGTCAGCCGCACCCTGACCTACGACCACGGCATCTTCCTGCGCTGGCTGACCAACACCCTGCTCTACGTCGTGGTCGGCGCGGGCGGCGCGACGCTGCTCGCGGCGGTCGGCGGGTACGGGCTGGCCAAGTTCGACTTCCCCGGCAAGCGCGCGGTGTTCGCGGTCGTCATCGGCGCGGTGGCGGTGCCCGGGACGGCGCTGGCCGTGCCGACGTTCCTGCTGTTCAGCCGGATGGAGCTGACGAACACGCCGTGGTCGGTCATCCTGCCCAGCCTGATCTCGCCGTTCGGCCTGTACCTCATGTGGACGTTCGCGGCCGACGCGATCCCGGACGAGCTGCTCGAAGCGGCACGGCTGGACGGCGCGGGCGAGTTCCGCATCTTCTTCCGCGTGTGCCTGCCGCTGCTCGCGCCCGGCCTCGTCACCGTGCTGCTGTTCACGTCGGTCGCCACCTGGAACAACTACTTCCTGCCGCTGATCATGCTGAAGGACCCGGACTGGTACCCGCTGACCGTCGGCCTCAACGCGTGGAGCGCGCAGGCCGTCACGGCGGGCGGCGAGGCCGTGTTCGACCTCGTGATCACCGGGTCGCTGCTGACCATCGTCCCGCTCATCGCGGCCTTCCTGCTGCTCCAGAGGTACTGGCGGTCGGGCCTGGCCGCGGGCGGGGTC
>NZ_JBFAAX010000742.1:0-2817 GCF_040639995.1 Actinosynnema sp. NPDC023658
GGCCATCCGGCACGTGATCGTGCCGGGCCTGACCCGCACGATCCAGTTCGTCTTCGTGACCACCATGATCGGAATGCTGACCTCGATGTTCGGCCTGGTGTTCGTGATGACGAGCGGTGGGCCGGAGGCGTCCACCTACCTGCCGGAGTACTACATCTGGATCCAGCAGGGGCAGTTCGACCGACCGGCCCTCGCCTCCGCGGCGTCGACCGCGCTGTTCCTGATCATGCTCCTGGTGGGGATGGCGCAGATCGGCATCCTGCGGCGCGCGGGCAGGGAGGACTGATGGCCGGCGGGCGGGTGGCGAAGTGGGTCGTCGCGGTGCCGATGGCCGGGCTGGCGCTGGCGACGGTGTACCCGCTGCTGTTCACCGCGAACGTGGCCGTGAAGACCCGTCGCGACTACGTGCTCGACCGGTTCTCCCTGACGGGTTCGCCGCGGTGGGACAACATCACCGCCGCGTGGACGAGCGTCGGCATGTCCCGGTACTTCCTGAACTCGGTGGTCGTGGTGACGTGCTCGGTCGCGCTGCTGCTGCTGTTCGGGTCGATGGCCGGGTTCGCGCTCGCCCGGCTGCGGTTCCGCGGCTCGTCGGCCCTGTACCTCGGCTGCCTCGCCGCGCTGTTCATCCCGTTCCAGGTGATCATGGTGCCGCTGACCAGGGTCCTGGCCGACACCGGTCTCGTCGACACCTACCCGGGGTTGGTCCTCGCGTACGTGGCGCAGTTCCTGCCGTTCACCGTCTTCCTGATGACGAGCTACTACGCGACGGTGCCCGCGGACATCGTGGACGCCGCCCGGATCGACGGGAACACGCTGTTCGGCGTCTACTGGCGGATCATGCTGCCGATGGGCACGCCCGCGCTGATCTCGGTCGGCGTGCTCAACGCCCTCTTCTGCTGGAACGACGTGCTCATCTCCCTGCTCGTGATGCCGTCGGCTGAGCACCGCACGCTCATGGTCGGGGTCACCTCGTTGCGCGGGCAGTACTCCGACGACATCCCCGTGTTCGCCTCGGGGGTGCTGATCGCCGCGGTGCCCGTGCTGGTCGTCTACCTGTTCCTGCAGCGCCAGATCGCCGATGGCGTCACGGCCGGAGCCACGAAGGGCTGATATGCGCATCACCGGTTACCGGACCCTCATGACAGTCCAGGACTGGGGTCGGCCCGTCGGGGACGCCAACGGCGTCTTCACCGACGGCCTCATCCGGGTCCCCCTCGTCCTCGTGCACACCGACGTGGGCATCACCGGCGTCGGACTCGGTCCGCACGTCGAGATCGAGTCGATCTTCACCGCGATCGAGGGCGAGGACCCGCGCGCGGTCACCGCCCTCTACGACCGGATGCTGCGCCGGACGTTCAAGGCGGGCCACGCCGGCCCGGTGTTCGGCACCATCGGCGCCCTCGACACGGCGCTGTGGGACATCAAGGCGCAGGCCGCCGGCGAACCGCTGTGGCGGCTGCTCGGCGGACGCGACCGCCGCGTGCCCGGCTACGCCTCCGGCCTGGACATCGAGCTGGGCGACGACGAGCTCGTGGCGGCCTACGAGGCCTACGCCGAGCGCGGGCTGCGGGTGGCGAAGATCAAGGGCGGCCTCGACGTCGACCGCGACCGGGACCGCCTCATCCTGGTGCGCGACGTGCTCACCGCCGCCGGTCACGGGGCGCGGCCCGGCCTGATGCTCGACGTCAACGAGGCGCTGACCCGCAAGCAGGCGGTCCGCCACGTCAGCGAGCTGGAGCGCACGCTCGACCTGATCTGGGTGGAGGAGCCCGTCCGGCGGTGGGACGCGGAGGGGCACGCGGCCGTCGGGCGCGGGATCCGGGCGTCGGTCGCCACCGGGGAGAACCTCACCGGGCTGGAGCAGTACCGCCCGCTGATCGCGGCGGGGGCCGTCGACGTCGTGCAGGCGGCGGCGGTCTGGGGCGTCACCCACTTCCTGCGGGTCGCGGCCCTCGCGCACGCCCACGACCTGCCGGTCAGCCCCATCGGCACCACGCCGATCGGCCTGCTGCACGCCGCGACGTCGCTGCCGAACCACCTGGCCAGCGAGTTGCAGGACCTCCACCCGCCGGTGGGCCTCTCGATCGACCTCCACATCGAGGACGGCGGGTTCGTCCTCGGGGACAGCCCGGGGCTGGGCATCCGCGTCGACGAGGAAGCGATCGCCGCGTCGGCCCCCGCGTTGCCCGCCCCGACGTCCGAGGGCCCCCACGTCCGCCCGGAACGCGCCGGGCACCGCCTGCTGGCGGTGGTGCGGGACACCGCCACCCCGCCCGACCGCCTCACGTCCCCCGCCGTCGTGGCCGACGAGCCACCGGTTCCCCGCTAGGTCCTGGCACGTCCTGCTCGGCGGCCGTGGCCGCGTGCTCGACCGGAACGCCTGTGCCACGACGAAGTGCACACCGGACAGCTCGACCGGGCTTCGCGCACCACACCCACCCCAGGAGGTCCCCCTTGTTCGCGTCCCCGACCCCGTCGGTGAGAAGGCCGTTGTCGGCCGTCCTCGCCGCGGTGCTGACCACCGCCACCGCGGTGGTGGCCCTCGCACCTCCCGCGCAAGCGGCCACCACGACCCTCTACGCCTCCCCGTCCGGCAGCGGCACCGCCTGCTCCGCCACCCAGCCGTGCGCGTTGCCCGCCGCGCAGGCCGCCGTGCGGTCGCAGGCCGGCTCGATGTCCGGCGACATCGTCGTGCAGCTGGCCGACGGCGTGTACCGCCTGTCCGAGCCGCTGCGGCTGACCGCCGCCGACTCCGGCACCAACGGCTACCGCGTGCTGTGGCAGGCCGCGCCGTCCGCGCGCCCCGTGATCAGC
>NZ_JBFAAX010000743.1:0-2810 GCF_040639995.1 Actinosynnema sp. NPDC023658
GGTGGGCGGGGTCGTCGTCGACGAACGACACGTGCGGCAGGTCGGCGGGCGGGGTGTGCGGGTGGCGGCTGACGGCGCGCACCGGTTCGTCGAGCAGTGCGACGAGGTGGCGGCCGACGGTGCCGGTCGCCCCGGTGACGAGGACGGTCATGGCTGGTTCCCCCGGATAGACTTCGTGCGGATCGGATACGATACGGAGACCATATCATATGAGTTTCATAAGTTCTGGGGGTGGGCGGGACCGGCGGCGGACCGTGACCCTGATCAAGGACGCGCTGCGCGAGCTGCGCAACCAGTTGTCGCTGCTCAACCACCAGGTGTCGCGGCGGTTGGAGCTCAAGGACGTCGACCTGGACTGCCTGGAGCTGGTGCACCGGCACGGTCCGGTGACGCCGGGTGAGTTGGCGCGGCTGGCGGGGCTGCACCCGGCGACGTTGACCGGTGTCCTGGACCGGTTGCAGCGGGCGGGGTGGGTGGCGCGGGAACGCGACCCGAACGCGGCGGACCGCCGTGCGGTGTGGGTGCACGCGCTCAAGGACCGCAACGCGGAGCTGTTCGGCCTGTACTCGGGGATGAACCGGTCGTTGGACGAGCTGTTCGAGGGTTACGGCGAGGCGGAGCTGGCGGTGGTGGCGGACTTCCTGCGTCGGGCCACGGCGTTGGGGCGGGCGGCGACGGAGGAGTTGGCGCAGGAGTAGGCCGGCGACCGGAGGCCGCGGCTGCACCGGGCGCGCGGGCGTGGCTGGGCCGTCACGCCGGTTTTCCCCCGGACCGCCACGCGGGAAGTCGATCACGCATACCGTGGGTGCGTGGGGATCAAGAGGGGGCCCGCCGTCGCGGCGGGGATCCGGGGAGCGGGTCGCGGGTCGTGCGGTGCGCCGGTGTCGCGGCGTCGGGGGGCGTGATGGCCGACGCGGTGGACCTGGTGATGGCGCAGTGGTCGGTGCAGCGACCGGACGTGGACACCTCGCCGATGGCGGTGCTGGCGCGGGTGACGCGGTTGGCGCGGCTGCTGGAGCGGGAGTTGCGGGACTTCGTGGGCCGGTTCGACCTGGAGCCGGGCGAGTTCGACGTGTTGACCACGTTGCGGCGGGCGGGGTCGCCGCACGGCATGACCGCGGGCGCGTTCCTGTCCGCGTCGCTGGTCACGGCGGGCGCGATCACCAACCGGATCGACCGGATGGAGGCCAAGGGCCTGGTGGAGCGCGTGCCGGACGCGGCGGACCGGCGGGTGGTGCGGATCAAGCTGACCGATCGCGGCCGGGTCGTGGTGGACGGGATGCTGGCCGAGCACATGCGGCACTACGCGCGGCTGCTGGAGCCGTTGGACGAGGACACGCAGGTCGTGGTGGCCGACGCGTTGCGGGCGTTGCTGGAACGGTGCGAGTAGCCCCCGTCCCCCCGCGCCGGGACGGACGGGGGCGGGGTCAGCGGGGCACGGCGTCGAGGGCTTTGAAGATCCTCTTGTCGGAGACGGTGTAGCGGGTGCCGATGGTCTGGGCGAAGTAGCTCAGCCGCAGTTCCTCGATCATCCAGCGCACGTCGTCGAGTTCGTCGTGGGGTTCGTCGGCGGGCAGGGCGGCGCGCAGTTCGCGGTACTCGGCGTGCACGGCGTGGACGCGGTCCATCCACTCCTGGTCGCGGCGGACGTTCTCGGGCAGCTTCTCCAGCCTGCGGGAGATGCCCTGCAGGTAGCGGTGCACGTCGACGAGCCGGTCGGCGCCGGCTTCGGTGACGAAGCCCGCGTGGACCAGGCCGGTGAACTGGGCGCGGATGTCGGCCAGGGACTCCTCGAACACGGGGCCGCGCACGGCGTTGACGCGCAGTTCGACGTCCTGGGCGGCTTCCAGGACGCGGCGGACCTTGTGCACGACGTCGAACGTGGTCTCGCCCAGGCCGCGGCGGACGTGGTCGGTGAGCTTGGTGAACGCGGCCTGGTCCCAGGCGGGTCCGCCGGCGTCGCGCAGGAGCTTGTCGACGGCGGCGTTGATGCAGTCGGCCAGCAGGGGTGCGACGCCGCCGTGGGGGTTGCGGGTGAGGGCGAGCTTCTCGGCGTTGTTCAGGCCGCGTTGCAGGGTCTTGACCGGTGAGGGGGTGTTGAGCAGCAGCAGTCGGCGGGTGCCGCGCCACATGGCCTGGCGTTGGCGGCCGGGGGTGTCGAGGATCTCCACCGCGACGGTGTCGCCCTTGTCGACCAGGGCGGGGTAGGCGGTGACGACGATGCCGGACCGCTGCCGCTGCACGGTGCGGGGCAGGTCACCGATGTCCCAGGTGGTCAGGCCGGTGCGGGCGAGGTTGCTCGCGGCGGCGGCGAGGGTTTCGCGCAGCTGCCCGCGCAGTTGGGCCTTGAGGGCGGCGAGGTCCTTGCCCTGGGCGAGTTCGCGGTCGTTCTCGTCGACGATCCTGAACGTGAGCTTGAGGTGTTCGGGGACCTGGTCGAGCTGCCACTGGTCGCGGGACACGACGACGCCGGTCAACGTGCGCAGTTGGCGTTCCAGGGCGGGCAGCAGCGGTTCGTCGGGGTCGATGCCGGTCAGGGCGGCGGCGGCGACGTCGGGCACGGGCACGAAGTTGCGGCGCACCGGTTTGGGCAGCGAGCGGATGAGCGCGACGACGAGTTCGGTGCGCTGGCCGGGCACCTGCCAGGACAGCGAGTCGTCGGGCAGAGTGGTCAGGGCGGGCAGGGGCAGCTTGACGGTGACGCCGTCGACGGCGGTGCCGGGTTCGAACCGGTAGGTCAGCGGGAGGGTGAGGCCGCCGCGGCGCAGTTCGTCGGGGTTGGGGTCGGGCGAGATGGCGGCGCGTTCGAT
>NZ_JBFAAX010000744.1:0-2807 GCF_040639995.1 Actinosynnema sp. NPDC023658
GCCGAAGGGGGACGGCAACCTGGGCAACCTGCCCAACCCGCTCGGCAACGGCGGCTCGGGCGGTCCGCGCGGTCGGTGAGCCGGGTACGCCGCCGAGGCATCCCCGACCGCGCCTCCGGCTCGGCGCCTGCGATGAGGGCATTGGTGACCAACCGCAGCTCGTCCGCCGCCCGGCTGGTGGCCGAGGCGTACTCGTCGATGAAATCGAGGATCAACGAGGGAACGGTCTCCGCGATTCTCTTTCCCTGTAACCACAGTATGACCGTGCCGAGCAGTTCGGCCTTTTCCGGGTCCTGACCCGACGACCGCAAGGCGTAGCGGGCCAGTGCTTCCAGGTCGAGCCTGTCCAGGCCGGTCATCTGCAGCCACTGCTCGAACCACTGTTCAACGACGGCATCGGACATCCGACCTCCCACTCGCCGTGGCGGCGACCCCACAGTCCCCGAGATTCGACAATAACGCGGGGCGCGGTCAGGCGAATGTGGCGACCGACCCGACCGAGCTGATGTTCACCAGGATCGACCTGCCCGCGGCACGGCGGGCCTCCGCGATCACCGCGGCCAACTGGTACCCGGTCTCCAGGGCCACCCTGCGACCCTCGGTCCTGGCGAACAGCGCGGCGGCGGCCTGAGCTTGGCCGGTGCTGACGGTGGTGGTCCGGATCAGGCCCTCGGCGTGGCAGCGGGCGACCGGCGCCGCCACGATCGTGGACCCGAGGCCGCCGATGTAGTCGGTGCCGAGCAGCCGCTCCAACCCGTACGTGTGCAGCTTCGGGTAGAAGCCCTGGTCGTCGATCGAGTACCGGCCCCACACGCCCTTGCTGACGATCGGGCACAGCTCGGACTCGGCGCACACCACCTCGGGTCCTTCCGCTCCGGACAGGAGGTCGGCGAGAAACGTGCCCGAGATGCCGAGCAGGTTGGCCCCGCCGCCGCAGCTGCCCACCACCACGTCCGGCCGCAGGTCACCGAGTTGTCCGCGAGCCTCCAGGCCGACGATCGTCTGCGGCAGGATGAAGTAGTTGTACACGCTGCCGAACACGTAACGGGCATCCGGCTGGCGCCGGGTGTACTCGACCGCGCGGTTGGCGGACAGCACGAGCGGATCGAACCGGGCGTCGTCGGGGTGGACCACCTCCACCCGGGCGCCGGCGGCGCGCATCAGCTCCGCGCGGTCGGGCCGCGCCCGCAGACTGGCCTCGTCGATGAAGCAGAGCACCTCCAGCCCGAACTCGGCCGCCGCCAGGGCCAGGGCGATCCCCCAGTTGCCCGTCGTCTCGGTGGTGATCCTCGCGATGCCGTCCTGCGCGCAGTGGTACGCGACCCACCAGGCGCTGTTCGCCTTGTGGTTGCCCGAAGGCGTCGCACCCTCGTCCTTGACGAACACCCGGCAGTCGTTGCCGACCGCCTCGGCGAACGTCCTCGCTTCGAACAGGGGAGTCGGGCGATAACGGGCGAACCTCTCCTGCAGCGGTTCGGGCACGGGCACCAGGAAGTCGGTGGACAGCTCCAGCGCGGCGAGGGAGGGCGGCAGCACGGCGGCCAGCCGGTCCAGGGTGATCGGATCACCCGTCTCCGGGTCCAGCACGGTGTCCGGGCAGTACGCGGACAGGTTCAGCAGCGTGTCGAACAAGGCGTCTCCACGGGGTTGGTTGCGGTCAGGCCAGGTCAGGTGAGGTCAGGTCCACGAACTTCCCGACGATCTGCCGGCCTTCCCCGCCCAGCGCGAACTCCCTGACCCGGTCGACCATCTCGTAGACCGGCGCCTCGTCCCGGTAGGCGGTCACGTGCTCCGCCAGCGCCGAGTGCCAGGCCGCGGCCGCCGGGCTGAGCCGCTGCGGGCCGAGCAGGTGGCTCGCCTGGAACAGGCAGCCGGCCAGCACGGCCAGCATGGAGCCGACGTTCTCGCACAGGGTCAGCGCCTTGCGCGCCGAGTTCAGGCTCATGCTCACGATGTCCTGGTTGCCGGCGTTGGAGGGCAGCGTCTTGACCGACGCGGGCGCGGCCAGGTCGAGGTTCTCCGCGGCGATGCTGGTGGCGAGGTACTGCGTCCCGCTCAGCCCGGAGGACAGCCCGCTGTCGTCGAGGGCGAGGAAGTCGGTCAGCTCCCCGTTGAGGTGGGGATCGACCAGGCGGTTGATCTGCCGCTCGACGAGCACGCCCACCTCGGTCAGCGCGATACCGAGGTAGTCGCAGGCCATGCCGACGTACTGACCGTGGAAGTTGCCGCCGTGGAAGGACTCCTCGGCGGTCTCGAAGATCAGCGGGTTGTCGTTGGAGGAGTTCAGTTCACGGGTGAGCACGGTCCGGCAGTACCGCATGGTGTCGTGGATCGGGCCGAGCACCTGGGGCACGCAGCGCAGCGAGTAGGCGGACTGGATGTAGACCCCGGCGTCGACGACGCCCTCGGTGTCCTGGGTGCGCGCGCTGATCTCGTTCATCAGGTCGACGTGCTCGCGGGTCAGGTCGTTGCCTTCGAGCAGCTCGCGCAGCGCCGACGCCACGGCGATCTGGCCGGGGTGGCCCTTCAGCTCGTGGCCGCGGGGGTCGAACGCCCTGGTGCTGCCGCGCAGGCATTGCACGTACAGGCCGGAGAGGAACACCGCGAGCCGGAGCAGGGCTTCCGCCCGCACCAGCGCCACGACGGCGGCCCCGGTGGACGCCGAGGTGCCGTTGATCAGTGCGAGCCCCTCCTTGAAACCCAGGGTCACCGGCTCCAGACCGAGTTCGGCGAGCACACCGGCGCTGTCGCGCTGCACGCCGCCGTGCACCACCCGGCCCTCCCCGCTGATCGGCAGCGCCATGTGG
>NZ_JBFAAX010000745.1:0-2805 GCF_040639995.1 Actinosynnema sp. NPDC023658
TGGCTCTGCACCCGCCGCGCTGGACGCCGTCACCCGGTACGTCGACCGGCTCGTGACCTCGACCGTTCCGCCGGAGACCGGCCGCGAGCTGGTCGCCCTGGTGAAGACCGCCGCGTCGCGTTCGGACGAGCTGATGCGCGTGACAGCGGCCGGGTGGATCACGGACCTGCTCGACCGGATCGACATCGGTGACGTGAGGGAGGGCAAGCCGTTTGCGAAGGAGACCCTCGGGAAGCTGGTGGAACGCGGGCACCTCACCCTCGCCGGCCTGACCGCGCGGGTCGACGGCTGGCCGGCTGACAACGTCAAGGTGGTGGTCGACGTGATCGCGAGCCACGACCCGGCGGGCAACCGCAGCCCGCTGCTGGATGTGCTCTGGCAGGCCGATGACACGGGCGAGGTCCGGGCCCACATCGCGGCCCTCCGCATGAAGGAGCGGTAACCGCTCACTCCGGTTTCGGGAAGGGGACCAGTGGAGTTCGAGGACATAGTGGACCCGCGACTCGCCGTCGTGTTGGGGTCAGCGGCCCCGGCGCTGCGGGTCTGGGGCGCGGCACGGGGGCTGAGCTGGGTGCTCGACCAGCGGCTCACCGAGGGCCGGTCCGGCGCGACCACGGCGTTCGTCTTCGAGCGGGACGCCCACACGGCCCGCGGCGGCGCGCGCGCGACCGGGCGGAAGCTGCTGCTGAAGGTGGACAGCTACCCCGACGAGGAACTGGCCGAGAGCGAGTTCGCGCGCCAGCGGGCGGCGCTGAGCGACGCACCCGACTTCGCTCGGCAGCACCTGGCGGACCTCGCACCACCCGGCCACGACCTCGTCCCGGTCGGCGACGGCCGGTGGATCATGTTCCAGCACGTTGCCGCCGACACGGCCGAAGAAGGCGAGGTCCACGACCTCGACGTGTTGTCCAAGGCACTCGCTGCCGTGGCCGCGGGCCGACCGGTGCACGCGACCGGGGAGTCCACGGAGGACCCGGTGTCCTGCTCGCCGGAGGTGTTCGTCGACTTCGGCGTCCGGCTCGTCCGCACGGTGCTGCGTCAGTGGGCGGGCGCCCCGGACATCGAGCGGGTGGGAACCGACAGGTACCTGCGGGACCACTTGAAGAGCCGCCTGGACCCGGGCAAGCCGCTGCGCGCGATCGCCGACCGACTGGAGCACGACTGGCTGGTGATCGGGGACGACAAGCAGGCCGTGCCCAACCCGTTGGTCCTGCTGCGGGATGGCACGGCTGTCACGCGGCTGCTCGGGCGCGCGCACGGCGACCTGCACACCGGCAACGTCGTCGTGCCGGTGGCCGCGCTGGCGGTGGACTCGCCGTTCCGGCTGGTCGACCTGGCGAAGTACGAAGCACGGGCACCGCTGGCGCGTGATCCGGTGGGCTTCGTGCTCTACGTCGTGACCAGAGTGCTGCGGTACCTCGCCGACTCCGACAAGGAGGCCGTCTCCCGGCTGCTCACCTGCCCGGACGTCGAGCGCGACGAGTGGGTGAAGAAGACCCCGGGCTGGTTGGCGGACCTCGTCGAGAGCGTCCGCCGGGAAGCCGAGCGGTGGGCGCGCGCCTACGTCCACGTGACGGATTGGACACCGCAGTGGCGACTGTCGCTCGTGGGCGGGGCGCTGGTGCTGATGGCACGCGGGTCGACGCGCCCAGCGGACCGGATGTGGTTGCTGCGCTTGGCGGGCCGGGCGACCGCGACCCATCTCGGGCAGAAACGGCTGCCCGCGCGCACCGGGCGGACCGCGGTCGAGCCCGAGCTGCTCGTGGTATCGGCCGATCGGCCGCAGTCGCAGGTCGAGACGTGGCGGGAGTGGTTTTGCGAGTACCTGCCGAGGTTGGCGGGCAAGGCGCCCGGCGAGGGGTTCGCCGACCTGCTCGACAGCCTGCGAGAGTCCGCGCGCAACGGCGACGACCGTCGCGCCGACTTCCTCGAACTCGTCCGGCGGGTGGACGGGACGTCGCCCGTCGTGCGGGCCGGTGAGGAGGCTGAGAGCCCAGTGGACGACGTGTTCACGTGCCCGCTGGCGAAGAACAGGTGCGGCCGTGCGGTCCGCCCCCGACCTGTCGATGACGAGCCGAGGTGCGCGCTGCACCGGACACGGATGAGGCACGAGTTCTGGTGACCGAGGACAAGCCGACATCGCCGGACCTGGACGACGCCACGATCGCCCGTGTGCGGTACGCCGTCGACCTGATGGGCCGTCACGCGGCCGCACCGATCGTGGACGTGGCCGGCCTGGCACACGCCCAGTCGCTGTGGGAGCGGGTGCTGGCCGACCTGCCGGACCACCCGTTCCGACCGGAGTTCCTGGGCAACCTGTCGACCACGCTGTACGAGCGCCACCGCGTCGAGGGCGGGCAGTCGTCGTTGCGGCGGGCCATCGCCGTGCGACGGGAAGCACTCGACCTCGCCCCGGCGGACGACCCGGACCGATGCGTGCACGCGATCGCCCTCGCGCTGATGCTGACCAGGGGATCGGTGGGCGCGCGGGGTCAGGCGGACCTGGACGAGGCCGTCGGACTCGTGCGTGCCGCGGCACCTCAGGCCGTCCGCCACCCCGCCTTCCCGGACCTCGCTGTCAACATCGCCATCGTCCTGCTCGACCACCCCGAGCCCGACGTCGCGGAGGTGGACCGCCTCACCGGCGCGGCACTCGCCGTGGCGAGGGCTGGCCACCCGGCCATCGCCAGGCTGCGAGTGTCGCGTGGTCGGCTCCACCTGGACCGGTACCGCAACTCCGGCTCGTCGGCCGAACTCGACGCCGCGATCACCGAGGCTGAGCACGCGGTGGCGGCCGCGCCGTCC
>NZ_JBFAAX010000746.1:0-2804 GCF_040639995.1 Actinosynnema sp. NPDC023658
CCCTGCGCGAGTTGTCCACCTCCGGCGACGTGGCGTCCCTGCTGCGGCAACAACCGCCCGGCGGCCGGCGGCACGAGCGCGCCGCCGTGGCGACCCACCTGCTCGACCGCGGCGTCGACACCGCCCCGGCCAACGTCGCGCTGACCTGCGGCGCCCAGCACGCGCTCGACACGACGCTGCGCTCGGCCACCCGGCCGGGGGACGTCCTCGCCGTCGACGCCCTCACCTACCCCGGCATGAAGCTCCTCGCCGCCGCGCACCACCTCGAACTCGTCCCGGTCCCCGCCACCGCGACCGGTCCGGACCTCGACGCCCTCGACCACCTGTGCCGTGCCCGTCGCGTCCGGGCCGTCTACACCATCCCGACCCTGCACAACCCGCTCGGCTGGGTGCTCGACCGCACCACCCGGGAACGCCTGGTCGACCTCGCGCACCGGCACGACCTGCTGATCGTGGAGGACGGCACCTACGCCTTCCTCGACCCCGCCGCCCCGCCACCGGTGCACGCCCTGGCCCCGGACCGCACCTGTTACGTCTCCGGCCTGTCGAAGAACCTGGCCGGCGGTCTGCGGTTCGGCTTCGCCGTCGTGCCCGACCGCCTCGTGCCGGCGTTCGCGACGAGCCTGCGTTCCTCGACGTGGGGAACCCCTGCCCTGGTCAGCGCCCTGGCCACCCGCTGGCTCACCGACGGCACCGTCACCCGCCTGGAGCGCCGCCGCCGCGCCGACGCCCGCGCCCGGCAGTCCGTCGCCCGCACCGCCCTCGCCGGCCTGGACACCACCGCGCACCCGGCGTCCTTCTTCCTCTGGCTGCGCCTCGCCCCGTACCTGCACGCGGACCGGGTAGCCACCGCCCTGGCCCGCGAGGGAATCCTGGTCTCCACCGCCGACGCCTTCGCGACCGGCAAGCACGCCCCCCAAGCCCTCCGCCTGGCCCTGACGGACCCCCCGATCGACGACCTCGCCCCCATCCTCACCCGACTGCGCACGACCCTCGACACCTTCCCGCCGTAACGCAACCGGTCCGGTGTGGACGGGTCAGAGCGCCATCTTCCGGATGACCGCATCCGCCACGGCCTGCTGGCCGTCGGAGTTCGGGTGGGCGGCACCGGGATCGAGCGAGATCGGGTTCATCCAGGTCCGGTCGGAGCACATCTCGTGGCCGTCCAGCGCTTCGAGCGTGGAGACGTACTCCAGACCTGCCTGCGCGGCGGCGGAGGCCAGACCCTGGTCGAGCTGGACCGCGAGGGCGTTGAGCTTGGCGCGTTCGGCATCGGACAGCCAGGTGCAGCGCACGGCGGACTGGAACTGCGGGAACAGGCGCGGGTAGCCGACCACGATGATCCGCGCCCCGCTGCCCGCCGCGTTCCTGATGCCGGTGTAGACGGAGGGGAGGAACCGGACCAGTTCGCTGATGTCGGCGGCCTCGGCGTCGAGCTTGTGCACGCAGGAGAACAGGACGCACCAGCGGATGTAGCCGGCGAAGTCCACGTCGTTGCCACCGATCGTGACCGTGACGACGTCGGGCTGCCCGGTGCGGATGGTGTCGAGTTGCGGGTTCTGCTTCTTCTCCTCCTGGGTGAGGCCCTTCGTCGTCGCGCCGGAGCAGGCGACGTTGGCCGACGACGTGATGCGGTCGCGGTTCGCGCCGGCGACGCGGGTGGGCCACCCCAGGGAACTCCGGTGACAGGCGTCGGACAGGTCGTAGGGCGGGTTGCCCTCACCGGAGGAGTACGAGTCGCCCAGGGCGATGTACTTCAGTGGTTTGTGGACGGTGATGGCGGAGGACGTCAGGTGCGCGGACCCGCACGTCACGTGGACCACGTCGGTGCCCTGCGCGTTCAGGCGGAAGCCCTGGGTGTAGTTCAGGTGGTCGGTGGTCGTGGGGGAGTCGATCACGGCGTCGGTGGCGGGACGGCCGTCCGATGTGACGACCGACAGGACGGGCGTCGTGGAGCGGCACTGGTAGGTGGCGGTGAAGAGGGAACCGGCGAGCCCCGCACCCGGGGAGACGGCCACGGTCGGCACCGGAGCGGTGTAGGTGAAGCGAACCGAGACGTCGTCGATGTTGTAGATGGAGTTGGTGAAGTAGCCCTGGAGGACGACCTCGTAGGAGCCGCTGCTCACCGCCTCGGCGTGAAGAGGGCAGTCCAGGGACGTGTAGCCGACCAGGTAGTCGTCCACGGTGGTTTCCGAGTACGGGTCGAAGTGGAGCAGGCGCGTGGGGTCGTTGTGGTCGGTGCACTGCGCGTAGGTGGGTGCGTGCTGGTCGAACCCGATGGTCGTGCGGTCGCCGCCGAGGTGGGACCGGATCTCGACCTTGCGCACGGACGAACCGACGGGCAGGTCGGTGCCGGGGAAACCGCGAAGGGTGATCCGGCCGTTCCCGACCTCGCTGTGGGCGACCAGGCCGTCCCGGAGGAGGACCCGGGCGGGATCGTCGTAACCGCCGCCGTCCGCGGTGGTCGTGGGGAAGATCCAGTCGGTGGTGGTCTCCGCGGGATCGGTCACCGTGATCGTCTCGGACGGCATGTCGTAGCCCTCGCACAGGACGTGGACCACGTACGTCCCCGAGTGCGCGAACGTCACCGCCTGCGTGAAGTCGGCGTCGCCCGAGCGGACCGGAACGCCGAAGGCCACGCCGTCCGCGAGTTGGCCGTTGCCCTGCACTGCCGACGTGGAGGGGGTGCTGGGGCACAGGTAACCGGCGCCCCCGCCCAGGCGACGCCGCCGAACATCCCGAGCACCGCTACCGCGCTCTCGGAGCTGGCCGCCCTGCGGGTCGCCGGCGAAGGCTCCACGAGC
>NZ_JBFAAX010000747.1:0-2804 GCF_040639995.1 Actinosynnema sp. NPDC023658
CCAGGGGATCGGGGCGCGGGTGGCCGAGGTGTTGCGCGGGGACGGGTTCGAGGTCGTCGGGTTCGACCTCGCGGAGACGCCGGGCGGCGTGGTCGTCGGAACTTTGCGCGATTACCGCAGGAGGGGCGTCGCCAGCGCGTTGATCGCACACGCCCTGCGGGCCGCCGCCGACCAGGGTTACGACCGCGCCAGTGTGAGCGTGGACTCGTCGAGCCCTTCGGGCGCTTCCGGGATCTTCGAGAAGGCCGGCTTCACCCCGACGATGCGGTTCGTGCGCTGGGCCCTCGAAGCCTGACCCTCACGACACCTAGCGGGTCGTCCCCGGTCCGCCGTGGACCAGGTCGTCCCAGAACGGGATCGGCGCGGGGTGACGTCGCGGGCGGTCCGGGGTGCGGACGTGGAACTCGTTGGCGACGTAGTCGAGGAGGTCGAACCCGTAGTGGACGACGTCCGTCTGGTGCAGGGAGAACACCGGGTTCCCGAAGGTGCCGCGTCCTGCCGGCAGGCAGCGGTGGAAGAAGACCGGGATCATCCGCGGCGCGGTGGTCAGGTGCGCCTCCGCCCGCTCGACGGCCGCGTCGTCGTCCGACGGCCGCTCGCCCCGGCTCTCGTGCCAGAAGTCGTTCTCCACCACGTCGAACAGCACACCGTCGACCGGCTGGGCGAGCAGCCCGAGGAGGGTGTCGCGGTCGTCGCTACGCCAGTCCGGCCAGCCGGGGCCCGTCGGGAGAACGGCACCGAGCATCGCGCGGTGGTCGTCGGCGAACTCGAACCCGAACCCCTCCTCCACCCCGGCCAAATCCGCCTCGGTCAGGCCCCAACCCGGTCGCGCCGGCGGCTCGGGCAGCCGGCGGCCGGTGTCAGTCCCGCCGGAAGAACGCGAGCATCCGCTGAGCGGCGTCCGGGGCCATCAGCATCTCCTGGAGGTCGGCGCACATCCGGGCGACAGGGCCGGTGCGGTCGAACATCTCGCGTTCGTAGTCCGCGACGGCGGTGGCGGGGTCGTCCGGGTGCGCGGCCAGCGCGAGGCCGAGCAGCGCGCCGTCGAGCAGCGCCATGTTGGCGCCCTGCCCCACCGGCGGCATCAGGTGCGCCGCGTCACCGATCAGCGTGACGTCCGGCCGTGACGGCCAGGTCAGGCCGACCGGGAGAGCGGTGACCGACCGGGGCACGACCGTGTCGTCGCAGGCGTCGATCAGCGCGGTGAACCGCGGGTGCCAGCCGGCGAACAGCTCGATCAGCCGGGCGCGGGCGGCGGCCGGGTCGTCCAACGGGATCCCGCTGGTCGCGAACCAGTCCGCAGGGGTGTTGTAGAAGCTGAGGTAGACGCGCACGCGGCCGTCGCCGTTGCGCTGGGCGGACAGCGACTGCCCGTCACCGAGATACCAGTAGTTGCCGCGCCCGATCATCGCCGCGAGGTCGGGGTGGGTGCGGTCGATGTCGGGGATGCCCAGCTCGACGGCGTTGTGGCCGACGTGCGCCGGGCGGGCGTCGGTGAGCAGCGCGCGGACCCGCGACTCGGCACCGTCGGCGCCGACCAGCAGGTCGTAGCTCGCACTGCTGCCGTCGGTGAAGTGCAGCAGGCCGTCCTCGGCGTGGCGGAACGCATGCCCCCACCGCACCGCGTGGTCGGGCAGTGAGTCCAGCAGCAGATCCCGCAGGTCGGCGCGGTCCACCTCGGGCCGGTCGGGCGAGGCGTCCTCGGGCGTGTCCTCCTGCAGCAGCAGGGTGCCGTCCGGCTCCAGGAGACGCATGTCCTGCCCTTCGACGCGGGCGATCGCGTGGAACTGCTCGATCAGGCCGGCCTCGCGCAGCGCCCGCTGACCGGTCCCGGAGTGGATGTCGAGCATGCCGCCCTGGCCGCGTGCGCCGCGCGACGGTTCACGTTCGTGGACGACGGCGTCGATGCCGTGCACGTGCAGCACGCGGGCGAGGGCCAGGCCACCCAGTCCCGCGCCGACGATGGCGATGTTCACGGTTCCCCTTCGATACGGTGTACTACTCGATACACTGTATCGAACACTACGCTGTACGGTGAGCGCCATGGTGGTGTGGGAGCGGCCGGAGCCGCCGAGTCGACCGACGCCGGGCCCGTTGAGCCGGGAGCGGATCGTCCGGGCGGCGATCCGGTTGGCCGACGCGGACGGCCTGGAGGCGGTGTCCCTGCGCAAGGTCGCCGCCGTGCTCGACGTCGGACCGATGCGGCTGTACGGCTACATCGCCACCAAGGAGGAACTGCTGGACCTGATGGTCGACGAGGTCCACGGCGAGATCCGCCCGGCCGGGGAGAGCCGGCGGGAGGTGCTGCGCTCCCTCGCCGAAGCCACTCGGCAGGCCGCTCACCGGCACCAGTGGTTCGCTGACCTGATCGGCGGCCGGCCGCAGCTCGGGCCGAACGCGTTGGCGAGGCTGGAAGCCGTGCTGACCGGGCTGCGCGGCATGGACGTGGACGCCGTCGTGCCGGTCGTCTCCGCGGTCGACTCCTACGTGATCGGCGCGGTGCGGCGGGAGGTGGCCGAGCTGCGGGCCGAACGCGCCACCGGGATGGACAAGCGGCAGTGGCAGGTCACCTTCGGCCCCTACCTGGAGCGGACCTTCGCGACCGGCCGCTTCCCCGCGCTGGCCGCAGTCGTGCGCAACGGCTCCCACCTGGACGCCGACCGCACCTTCCGGATCGGCTTGGACTTCCTGCTCGACGGCATCGAGGCCGGCGTCTCCCAGCGGTAGCCACGCAAGTCCGGTGACGCGGAAACGGGCCGGGACGGGATGAGCCGGTGACGGGATCACCGTGACGCTGTGCGGAC
>NZ_JBFAAX010000748.1:0-2803 GCF_040639995.1 Actinosynnema sp. NPDC023658
CGCCGCACGCGCCGCAGGCCCGCTGCCGCCCCAGGCCCTGAGCGACGCGCTCACCACGTCGCTGCTGGCCGACGGTCAGGACGACGACGTGGCGCTGGTCGTCGCCCGCCACCTGCCCCCGCCGCTGCGGCGCACCGCGCCCGCCCGACCCGCCGAACTCGCCGTCATGCGCCGCCACGTCACCGCCTGGGCCACGACCGCCGGGCTGTCCGAGAACCTGCTCGACGACCTGCAGCTCGCCCTCGGTGAGGCCGCCGCCAACGCCGTGGACCACGCCTACCCGCCCGACGCGCCCGGTGACTTCACCTACGACATCGCCACCACGGCCCAGGGCCTCCACGTCGTCGTCCGCGACCACGGCCGGTGGCGACCCGAACCCGCCGACAAGGGCCACCGCGGCCGCGGCTTGCAGATCATCCGCACGATCGGCCTGCGGGCCACCTTCGACCACGCCGACGACGGCACGACGGTCGAGTTCGACCTCGTCGACCAGCCGGACGACGCACCGGTCCCCCGGCCGGCCGGGCAGCCCCGGGAGCACGTCGTCCCGGACGCACCCGACCCGGCGGCGGTCCAGGTGCTGCGGCTCACCGGCGACGTGGACCTCACCACCGTCGACGAGCTGCACGAGGCACTGGCGGTCGCGATCGGCGCCGCCGACCCACGTCCGGTCGAGATCGACCTCAGCCACGTCGACTACCTCAGCAGCTCCGGCATAGCGCTGCTCCTGCACGCCGCCGCGACCGCGACCCTGGCCCGGCGCACCCTCACCGTGCTGGCCGTCTAGGGCACCGCCCCCGCTCGCGTGCTGTCCCTGTCGGGCCTGCACGGGTTGAGCACCGACACCCTCACCATCCGGACCCGACCGGTCTGACCGGCCACCCGCCGCACGCGGATCGGCCGGTGCCGACGTGCCCGCCCGCTCCACGGCGGGGTGGCACGATGTACCCCATGCCGGAGTTGCTGGGGACCGCGTCGTTCCCCTCGGGTGATCTGCTGCTGATCGACTTCGGGCTGCTCCGGTTGTGGTCGGGCGATCGGCCGCCGCTGCTCCCCGAGGGGTTCGCACCCCCCGAGGTCGTGGCGGAGGCGAACGCCGCGGTGGACTTCGAGGTCGTCGGACCGCGGGCGGCCGAGGTCGCCGCCCGGCTGGACCTCGCCGCCGTCAAGGGCCGGTACGCGTTCGACCTGCCGCGGGACAGCGGACTGGTGGCCGACGCGGCGGCGCGCACCGGTCTGGACGCGACCGTCCGGCAGGTGCCGAGGATGCCGCACCACACCCGCGTGCTGCGGCTGCTCGACGACCTGCCCGGCGGCGCCGAGGTGCCGTTCCACGGCGGCTGGGCGGTGGCGGTGCGCGGCCTGCCCACCGGCCGGTTGCGGGTGCTGGGTGAGCGGATGCCGCCGGGGCCGGACCGCGAGCGGTGGCACTCGGTGTGGGTGCAGTGCGCGGAAGGCGTGGTCGCGGAGTCCGTCGAAGCCGGGTACGTGCTGGTCGACGAGGCACGCCTGATGTTCGCGGACCCGACCGCGTTGAACTCGTGGACCAACGACGAACCGACCGACGGCCTGTTCGACCTCGCGTTCTGGGGCGGGGACGAGGAGCAGGTCGCCGCGAGGCTCGCCGCCTCCACTGTGGATGGCCAGTACGTGTGGACCGACCTCACCCGCGACCGGGCACGCGCGTTGCACGACCGGTTGCGGTCGTTGCGGGACGAGGGTCTGAAGTTCGCGTTCGACCTGCGGCCGCACGACGACCACCACCGCGTGCTGGAGCCGATGCGCTCGTCCGCGACCGGGTCCGGGGAGGTGGAGGTCGGCGGGGCGCTGATGACCGGCTGGTTCACCAGTTGGGGCGACGGCGCGTTCCCGGTGTACCGCGACCTCGCCGGGGACGGCACGTTGCTGCGCGTCCGGGTGGAGCTGGGCGCACCGGAGATCGTGACGCGCCACCGGCGGTTCGAGCGCTTGCACTTGGGGGACCTCGCGAAGATGGCGATCGTGTCGGCCCGCGTGGCGCGCGAGGGTGCGCCCGCCGGGTGGCTGTACCGCGACGAGCCCTCCCGCGACGCGGACAGCGGCTGGCGCGTGTTCGCGGGCGACGAGGCACAGGAGTACATCGACGACTCGCGGAACGCCGTGCTGGTCCCGCTGCGCGAGCTGATCGGCGCGGATCCGGCGCTGGAGGCGGTGTTCGAGCGACCGCCGGGATCGGCGTTCGAGCGGGCGGGCGGCACGTTCGTGCCGGTCGAGGACTGACGCCGCGCGGTCGCCCGACCACGTGGAGGAGGACGGTCGTCGATGCGTCTGCACCCCGGTGAGCCCGAAACCGCCGACTGGCGGGTGATCACCCTGCTCGACGCCGTCCGGCGGCTGCGCGCGGCGTCGCCCGACGTCACCGGACGTCCGCGGGTGATCGCGATCGACGGCCGGGGTGGTGCCGGGAAGACGACCCTGGCCGAGCGGCTGCGCGCGGTCGTGCCGCGCTCCGCGGTCGTGCACACCGACGACGTCGCCTGGCACCACGCCTACTTCGACTGGGGCGGCGTGCTGGTCGACCACGTGCTTCGGCCTGTGCACCGGGGTGAGGCGGTGGACTTCCGCCCGGACGCCTGGATCGCCCGCGGCCGGCCCGGGTCGATCACCGTCCCCGCCGGTGTCGACGTCGTGTGGGTCGAGGGCACCGGCGTCATCCGCGAGGAGCTCATGCCCTGGTTGGACGCCTCGGTGTGGCTCCAGGGCGACCTGGACGAGCAGGAACGCCTGCTGGTGGCCCGCGACGGCGACTCCGGCGGGGACGGTG
>NZ_JBFAAX010000749.1:0-2802 GCF_040639995.1 Actinosynnema sp. NPDC023658
CGGCTTCATGACCAATGCCTTCGACTGGCTGCCCACGCTCCGCGAGGGCCGCTACGTCCTCGACCCGATCGGACCCGGCCGCAGCGCACCGATCGACCCCGCCGACATCGCCGCCGTCGCGGCCCTCGTGCTGACCCAGCAGGGGCATCAGGGCAAGGAGTACCTCCTGACCGGCGGCGAGACGTTCACCCTCGCAGAGCAGGTCCAAATCCTCGCCAAGGCGATCGGCCACGACATCGAGGTCCGCGACCTGGCCACACCGAGCGACGCGGTCCGCTTCCGCTACCCCCACGGCGCACCGCCGGCCCTCGCCGACGCCCTCACCGAGGGTCTGAAGCTCATGCGCGCCGACACCGTCGGCGTGCGTACCGACACGGTGCGCCAGTTGCTCGGCCGCAGTCCTCGGACCTTCGCGGACTGGTGTGCCCGCAACGCCCACGTGTTCCCCGCTCCGGCCACCACATAACCGCCAAGGCGCGCCAAGATCCCACCCGCCGGCCGCCCCTGCCTTGCTGCCGCCGCAGGGCGACGAGTACTGCCGAGGCCATCCTGCGGAAGCCAACGTCCTGTCATGCCACTGAGCGGACGTCAGCGAATGCACGCACATGCCGACGGTGGTTCCGGATCGAGTCGTCATTGGCGCACTGGCTCGGCGACGCGGGTGGCGTTTTCATGGTGTTCCGGCAGCGCGACGGCGACCAGCACAGCAGCGGCCGAAGCCACCGCCGACAGTGATTTACGCACTCGCAACCCTTCATCGACGGGAAAGGTGGGCGACGCCCCCGTGCCACGGCCAAGGCTGGGGCCGCCCGCCGAAAACCCGCGATCATTGCTTCGGGTGAGTGCAACCCCGACATGCGCGAAACCCCCGCTCAGGACACAGTGGCCCGTGAACTACCTCGTGCAGACGGGAGACGGCTTCGTGAAGAGCCGTGAAGCATAGGGGTGGGCACGAAGGCCGGAAGATCGCCCACGGCGAGATCACCGGACTGGCCATCGACGCCGACACGGCCGCACCCGCCGGCGGGGTCGCGTCGACATCGAAGCGCCGGCCCACTGGAACAGGTCCGGCGCTTCTCCTCACCACCATCGGCGGAGGTGCGGTCCGACTTGAGCGATTCAGCCTGACTTCACCTGATCGGAGTAGCCGTGGAGCCATGGCGGCACGTCACGCTTTCGAAGACCGCCAGATTGACACCCTCCCGTTTTCCGGGGCCGGCCCGAGCATCCGAGCCGTTCGAGCGCCACGCCTGTCCCCTTTCGGACCGCGATGACCGGCGGTACCACCGCAGGACACGACGGCACCCGCTCAATCCACAGTGGACGGTCATCGACGGGTGCCGGGAGCTGTCGACCGCGGGTTCGCCCGGCGCCTCTGCGGGCTCAGCGGGCGGTTGGTCGAACGGACGTCGAGCACCTCGGATCGCACGGGTGCAGGCGTCACGGATCTCCTCGCCGTCGACTGGCGGCTGCTCCACGGCGGTAGGAGCCTGGACACTGTGGGGGGCCGGACGAGTTCACGTGGTGCGGCGAGCGGGTCGTCGTCGTGTCCCGGGATCGGGACGGTCCGGGTGGATCAGGGGCACAGGGCATGACCATCGGCAGTGGAAAGGGTTTTCGTGGCGCAGACGGTTCGTGGCGTGGTGGCTCGGAGCAAGGGTGCTCCGGTCGAGGTGGTGGACGTCGTCGTCCCCCACCCCGGACCGGGTGAGGCGGTGGTTCGGGTGCAGGCCTGCGGCGTCTGCCACACGGACCTGCACTACCGGGAGGGCGGCATCAACGACGAGTTCCCGTTCCTGCTCGGCCACGAGGCCGCCGGGATCGTGGAGCAGGTCGGGGACGGCGTCACCGACGTCGTCCCCGGTGACTTCGTGGTGCTCAACTGGCGGGCGGTGTGCGGCCAGTGCCGCGCCTGCCTGCGCGGACGGCCCTGGTACTGCTTCAACACCCACAACGCCTCCCAGCCCATGACGCTGGCCGACGGCACCCCGCTGTCCCCCGCGCTGGGCATCGGTGCGTTCGCGGAGAAGACCCTGGTGCACGCCGGGCAGTGCACGAAGGTCGACCCGGCCGCGCCCGCCACCGTGGCGGGGCTGCTGGGGTGCGGTGTGATGGCCGGGTTCGGCGCGGCGGTCAACACCGGCAACGTGACCCGGGGCGACTCGATGGCCGTGATCGGTTGCGGCGGGGTCGGCGCGGCGGCCGTGGCCGGTGCCCGGGTGGCCGGGGCGACGAAGATCATCGCCGTCGACCTGGACCCGCGCAAGCTGGAGTGGGCCGTCGGCCTGGGTGCCACCCACACCGTCGACGCCAAGTCCGAGGACGTGGTGGAGCGGGTGCGGGAGCTGACCGGCGGCTTCGGCGCGGACGTGGTGATCGACGCGGTCGGGCGACCCGAGACCTGGGAGCAGGCGTTCTACGCCCGTGACCTGGCCGGCACCGTCGTGCTGGTCGGCGTGCCGACCCCGGAGATGCGGCTGGAGATGCCGCTGATCGACCTCTTCTCGCGCGGCGGAGCGCTGAAGTCGTCCTGGTACGGCGACTGCCTGCCCAGCCGCGACTTCCCCTACGTGATCGACCTCTACCGGCAGGGCCGGCTCGACCTGGAGGCGTTCGTCAGCGAGACCGTCGCCCTGGACCAGGTGGAGGGCGCCTTCACCAAGATGCACCACGGCGACGTGCTGCGCTCGGTGGTGGTCTTCTGATGGTCCGCGTCGACCACACGACCACGCGCGGCACGTTCAGCCTGGACGGGCAGAGCTTCGACGTCGACAACAACGTCTGGGTGATCGGGGACGACAC
>NZ_JBFAAX010000750.1:0-2798 GCF_040639995.1 Actinosynnema sp. NPDC023658
CCGTCGCGGAGTGGGACACGGCCGTGCCCGCGCGGCCCGAGCGCCGCCCGCTCGACCTCGACGTCGAGCACGCCGTCCTGGTGGCGCTGGCGCCCGCGGGCGGTGTGGTGACCGTCGAGTCGGACGGCGACGCCGTGCTGTGGCGGGAGCCCGAGCCGCCGTGGAGCCCCGGTGGCGACGCGCCGGCGCGGTTCACCTCCTCCGAGCCGCTGGGGCCGGGGGTGCGCGCGGTCGCGGTGCGCGGGGAGCTGGCCGCGGTGGCGGGCGCCGACGGGAACCTGCGCCTGCACGACGTGTCGCGCGGGGGACCGCCGGTGCGGTCCGGCGTGTTCGTCGCGCACTCGTCGGGCGTCAACGCGGTGGCGTTCGGGCCCGACGGGCACACGCTGCTCAGCGCGGGCGACTCGGAGCTGCGGTTCTGGGAGACGCGGCTGGACCTGGTGATCGATCGCGTCTGCGCCACCGCGCACCCCGGCATCACCGACCGGCAGTGGGCGGTCTACTTCCCCGACCTGCCCTACGACCCGCCGTGCGCCAACCCCTGATCCCACTGGGTGGAAGTGATCTCGTGCGTTCCGACGCGGCGGTCCGCCGATTGCAAGATCACATCATGAAGTTTTCCCGCCACTCATTGTGGCGACGCACTTCACTCTCTAGATTGAGCCGGGTTAGTTGGGGTTGATCAACTGGGAAGAGGCGTTGCGCGTGCGTGCGCTCACCCGAGGACTGCTCGGTGTGGCCGGGTTCCTCGTCATCTGGGAGCTGTTCGGCTGGTCCCGGCTGGTTCCCACGGAGTACCTGCCGCCGCCGTCCGTGGTAGCGGTGCAGTTGGTGGACTTGTTGGGGGACGAGGCTTTCCTCCGGGACGTCGTCGCGACCGTCCTCGCCGTCCTCATCTCGGTGGCGCTGTCGGCCGGGATCGCCGTCCCGCTCGGCCTCGTCCTGGGCAGCGTGGCGTCCGTTCGGCACGCCACCCGCGCCGTCGTCGAGTTCCTGCGCCCCATCCCGTCGGTGGCGCTGATCCCGCTCGCGGTGCTGCTGCTCGGCATCGGGCCGGAGACGAAGATCTCCCTCGCGGTGTACGCGTCGATCTGGCCCATCCTGTTCAACACGATCTACGCGTTGGACGAGCTCGACCCCCTGCTGGTCGAGACGGCCCGCGCGTTCGGCACGGGCCGGGTGCGCGTGCTGGCGTCCGTGGCCCTGCCGAGCGCGGCGCCGTTCGTGCTGACCGGCATCCGGCTCGCCGCCACGACGAGCCTCGTCGTGGTCGTCAGCGTGGAGCTGCTGGAAGGCGGTTCCGGTGGCATCGGGCAGTTCATCGCCCTCGCCCGCAGCGGCGGTGGGCGGATGGACGTCGTCCTCGCCGGGACGGTGGTCGCGGGCGTGATCGGCTACCTGCTCAACGAGGGGCTCGAACGCGCGCAGCGGCGCTGGGTCGGCTGGAACTCGGTCGCGGGAGGTCGGTCGTGAACCGCTTCCTCCAGCGGTGGGCGGTGTTCGCGGGCCTCGTCGTGGTCTGGGAACTGCTCACCTGGTACGCCGACGACACGTTCTTCCCGCGTCCCTCCGAGATCGTGGAGGCGGCGCAGGAGTTGTGGTTCTCCGGCCCGGCCGGGGACCTGTTCCTCACCGACACGGTGTTCGAGCACGTGCTGCCGAGCATCGGTCGGTTGCTCGCCGGGTGGGGCATCGCCGCCGTGCTCGGCATCGCGCTCGGGTTGGCGCTCGGCCGTTCCGCGACCGCCACCGAGTACGCCGGGCCCCTGCTGACGTTCATGCGCTCGATCCCGCCACCGCTGCTGGTGCCGGTGTTCCTGCTCGTGTTCAGCGTCGGCACCCGCATGCAGCTCGCCACGATCGTCTTCGGCGTGCTGTGGCCCATCCTGCTCAACAGCATCGACGGCGCCCGCTCCGTCGATGCCACGAAGTTCGAAACCTCGGCGGTGTTCCGCATCCCCAAACCACTGTGGGTCCTCGGTGTCGTCCTGCCCTCCGCGGCACCGAAGATCTTCGCCGGGCTGCGGGTCTCCCTGTCGCTGTCGTTGGTGCTCATGGTCGTCTCCGAACTGGTCGGAACCGACAACGGGATCGGGTCGCAACTGCTCGTCGCACAGCGCGAGTTCGACTTCCCCGACATGTGGGCCGGGATCCTCCTCCTGGGAGTCCTCGGCTACGCCCTCAACACCGTGCTCCTCGCTTTCGAGCGCAAAGCCCTTGCGTGGCAACCGAAGCAGGAGCGCACCCCCGCGACGGTGGAGGAAAAACCATGACCGCGATGCTCGAAGTGGCCGACCTCGGCCACACCTACCAGGCGAAGGACGGCGCGCACACCGCGATCGCCGACCTGTCGTTCACCGTCGGCACCGGCGAGTTGGTCTGCGTGGTCGGTCCGTCCGGCTGCGGCAAGTCCACGCTGCTGCGCACCATCTCCGGCCTGATCCGCCCGAGCCGCGGCGAGATCAGCCTCCACGGCAACGAGGTCCGCGGCGTGCCCGACGACCTCGCCGTGGTGTTCCAGGACTACAGCCGCTCGCTGTTCCCCTGGCTGACGGTGCAGAAGAACGTCGAGTTCCCGCTGCGCCGCACCCTGGGCCGCGCCGAACGCCGTGCCCGCGCGGCCGAGGCGCTGGAGTGGGTGGGCCTGTCCGGGGCCGGCCGCAAGTACCCGTGGCAGCTCTCCGGCGGCATGCAGCAGCGCGTCGCCATCGCCAGGGCGCTGGCCTACCGGCCCGCGCTGCTGCTGATGGACGAGCCGTTCGCGTCGGTGGACGCGCAGACCCGGTTCGAGCTGGAGG
>NZ_JBFAAX010000751.1:0-2772 GCF_040639995.1 Actinosynnema sp. NPDC023658
GGGGCCACCGAGGTCAACGAGCGGCCGGGCACGGTCGCGGGTGAGGCGCTGGAGCCGTTCCTCGGACCCGCGCCGGAGGTGGCCGACTCGTACTACGTGCGGATCGGTGACCCGGTCGCGTTGCTGGAGCACCTGCGGCCGGTGTTCGGCCGTCGGTTGGCGGCGGCTGGCTTCACCGACCGGGAGGGCGAGGCGGTCGTGTCGTTCTACCGTTCGCACGTGCGGCTGCCGTTCCAGGCGGGCCGGGTCGGGCCGGTCGTGGCGGGCGGCACCATGCAGGCGCCCGGCGCGGCGGGTGGTGCGGGCGTGGCGCCGGACATGCTGGCGTCGCTGCTGTTCGGCCCGCACGGCCTCAAGGGCCTGACCGCGCGGCAGCCGGACGTCTACCCCGGACCGGACGCCGACCTCATGCACGCGCTGTTCCCGCCGGTGCGCGGTGACCTGATGACGTTCTACATGCCCTGACCGGCCAGGGCGCGTTCGAGGGCGGCCCGGCCCGCCGGTTCCCAGGTCGGTTTGCCGCCGGGGAGGCCGAGCCTGCCGTTGCGCCCGATGGCGAGCAGGTGCAGGGCGCGCAGGACGGCCCAGCCGCGGGCCCGTGCGACGGTGGCGTCGTCCGCGTCCCCGTAGGCGTCGAAGAACCGGCCCGCCGTGCCCTCGGGCAGCAGGATCCAGGCGGCGGACAGGTCGGTCGCGGGATCGCCCGCGCACATCTCACCGAAGTCGATCACTCCGGCGAGCGTGCCCTCCCGCACGACCACGTTCGCCGGGTGCAGGTCACCGTGCAGCCAGGTCGGTGCCCCGTGCCACGCGGGCGCGGCGACGGCCTCCTCCCAGACGTCCCGGGCGGCACCGGCGCTCGCGTCGTCCTCCAGGACGTGCAACGCGCTGGTGAACCCGTCCCGCAGCGCCGACGGCGGGACGCCGCGCGCGGGGTTGGCCGGGGCGTCCGCGGGTGCCCGTCGGTGCAGTGCCCTGAGGAAACCGGCGAGGGTCGGGGCGGCGTCGGCGCGGATGATCGGCGCGTGGTCGGCCGGCTCGCCCTCGACCCAGCGCGTGATGGTCCAGGTGTGCCCGAACAGGGCGGAGGGTTCACCGATGCGCACCGGGACGGGCGTCGGCAGCGGCAGGTGTCCGGCCAGCACGGGCAGCCACTTCTGCTCGGCGCGCAACAGGGCCGGGGCGCGCTCGGTGCGCGGCAGGCGCACGGCCAGGTCCGGGCCGAGGCGCCACTGCTGGTTGTCCCAGCCACCGGTGACGTCCCGCAGTGCGAGGTGCGCGAGATCCGGGTGCTGGTCCCGCAGCAACGCCCGGACCAGGTCCTGCTCGAACCTGACCTCATCCATGGATTCCCCGTTCCGCCGACGTTCGCGGCTGAGCCGACACCGGGCGGCGGGCCGTCAGGCGGTGGCGAACTCGACGCCCATCACGATGCCGGCAAGCACCAGCAGCAGACCCGCGCAGGTGAGGGCGAGCCGGTAGCCGGTGTCGCGCAGGCGGCGGCGTCCGCGGGCGATCAGGAGCGCGATCACGACCTTGCCGCCCACCAGGGTCAGGTAGAACCCGGCCAACAGCGCCACGCCCGCGCCCGGTGACGCGCGCCAGGTCGTGATGGTGAGGGGCCCGAGCGCGGTGGCCCACGCGATCCACGGGTGCGGGCTGAGCAGGTTCACCAGGACTGCTCGGCGCAGTGCGAGGGAGCCGGTTTTGTCGGACCCCGTCGGTAGAATCGAAAACAGGGATCCCCTGGGAGGGGACGGCTGCGAAGCATGGCTTCCCGGCTCGACGGCCGGGTCGGCGGGGGCCGCGGTGGGAAGCTCGGCGGCGAGGTGCTCGGCGGCGGGCTCGGCCGAGGGCTCGGAAGCGGACTCGGTGGAAGGTTCGGCGGCGGACGCGGCAGGGAGCTCGGTGGCGGGCTTGGCTGCGGCTTCGGGAGCGGGGCCGACCGGGAATCCGGGAGCGGGGCCGGTGGTCGGTGGCGAAGCGGGAGCGGCCGGGAGTCCGGCGGAGGGCGTCCGGGTCGGCTCGGCGTCGAGGTCCAGTGACGCCGACCGCGCCTCCCGGACGGTCTGCACGCCGCTCCACACCACGAACACCGCGCCCACGACGCCGAGCACGCCCAGCGCCCGCGCCGGCACGCGGTCCAGCAGGAGCAGGGTCACGGTGACCACCAGGGCGTCCGACAGCAGCGGTGCGCAGGCGGTCAGCACGCCGGCCCTCCGGCCCGACTTCAGCGCCGCCGTCACCACCAGCACCAACAGCGGTCCGGGGCTGATGCTCGCCGCCAGACCGAGGGTCAGTCCCAACCCCAGTGCGTCCACGGCGGCAGACTAGGTCACGTGTCCGAGTTCGCCCGAGTCCTGGCCACCCTGCGGCAGATCCGCGGCCTGAGCCCCTTCTTCGCCCTCGACCTCGGTCGGCCCGACGGGACCTGGCACGACGGCGAGGAGCTGCTGGACGGCCCCGCCCTGCCCGACGCCCTCGACCTGATCGCCGCCCGCTACCGCACCGGGGAACGCCGCGTCGCCGCGTCGCTGTTCTTCCTCGGCTACACCGCGCGCCTGCTCAGCCCGGTGGTCGCCGCACGCGCGGTCGGCGGTGCCGCGCCGGACATCCGCCCGGCCAACGTGTGGTGGCGGTACAGCCCGGAGGGCCTCCAGGTCCGGCTCAAGGAGCCGCTCGCGGGCGTCGACGTCGCCCGGTCGCTGGAGCCGGTGGTGGAGAGGGTGCACGCGGTCACGTCGGTGGCGCGCGGGTTGCTCTGGGGCAACG
>NZ_JBFAAX010000752.1:0-2772 GCF_040639995.1 Actinosynnema sp. NPDC023658
CCAGCGGGGTGGACGTGCCCGTGGTGGCCGTCGTCACCGAGGGTCGACCAGTTCGGCGCGAACAACCAGTACGTGACCGGCCAACTGGCCGCGATGCCGATGGACTCCTGGTACATCAACACGCTGGCGGCCAACTCCCCCGACGCCGACGTGACGATCGCGCCGTTCACCGGCCGCGACGGCCGGGTGCTGACCGAGTCGGGCGGCCAGGCGTGGGCGATCCCCAAGGGCGCGCGGCACCCGGAGCAGGCGTGCCGCTTCCTGGTCACGATGACCGACACGCAGACCTGGGTCACGGCGGCCACGGCGCGGCGGGACGCGCTGGCGAAGGCCGGACGGCCCTACGGCGGCACGTTCACCGCGAACCGGGAGGCCGACGAGCGGATCTTCCGCGAGGTGTTCGACCCGAAGGGCAACCACCTGCTCGAACAGGGCATCCCGGTGGCCCTGTCGTTGCAGGACCAGGCGTTCGCCCTGCCGCCGAGCCCGGCGGCGAGCGAGCTGGTCCGGGCCTGGGAGGGCGCGGTCAACCGGGTGCTTACCGGCGGGCAGGACGCCCAGGAGGCGATGGAGCAGGCGCAGCGCGAGGCGGAGCGGGCGCTCAAGCGGGTCGGCGGGAGGTAGTGCGGTGACGGTGAGCGGCCGCGAGTCGCGGGCGGGGTGGCTGTTCCTGCTGCCCTGGGTGATCGGGTTCCTGGCGTTCACCGCCGGGCCGATGCTGTTCAGCCTCTGGCTGTCGACGACGCACTACGACATGCTCAAGCCGCCGGCGTTCGTCGGCCTGGAGAACTACCGCGAGGCGTTCACCGACGACCGGGTCGGCACGGCGTTGTGGAACACGGTGTTCTTCACCGCGCTGCACGTGCCCTCGCAGATCGTGCTGGCCCTCGGCCTGGCGAGCCTGCTGCGGCGGGCCGGCCGCGCGGGCGGGTTCTTCCGCACCCTGCTGTACCTGCCGGTGATGACGCCGCCGGTCGCGCTGGCCGCGCTGTTCCTGCTGCTGCTCAACGGCCAGAACGGCGCGATCAACGCCTTCCTCGGCTGGTTCGGGTTCCAGGGGCCGAACTGGACCACCGACCCGGTGTGGATCAAGCCGGGGCTGGTCGTCATGAGCCTGTGGACGGTCGGCAGCACGGCGGTGCTGTACCTGGCGGCGCTGACCCGCGTGCCGGTGGAGCGGTACGAGGCGGCGCAGCTGGACGGCGCGAGCCCGTGGCGGCAGTTCTGGCACGTGACGCTGCCGGGCATCAGCGGCACGGTGTACTTCACCGTGGTGGTCAACACAATCGCGTCGTTGCAGGTGTTCACCGAGGCGTACGCGATGTTCTTCGGCGCGCGGGCGAAGGCGTCCGCCGAGGGCGACGCGGCGCTGTTCTACGTGATCCACCTGTTCCAGGAGGCGTTCGGGTCGCTGCGGATGGGGTACGCGTCGGCGTTGGCCTGGCTGCTGTTCGTGGTGATCGCGGTGATCACCGCCGTGCAGGTCCGGTTGTCGCGCCGGTACGTCCACTACGAGGGGGACCGGTCGTGAAGCGCGTCGGGGTGTGGGCGGCGCTGGTCGTCGTCACGGCGGCGTTCGGCTACCCGTTCTGGTGGCTGGTCAGCGCGTCGCTGAAGGACCGGGCGCACGTGTTCGACAACGCGCTGCTCCCCCGGCCGTTCTCGCCGGGCAACTACGTCGAGGTGTGGCAGGCGGTGCCGCTGCTGACGTGGATCGGCAACAGCGTCGCGGTGGGGCTGGCGGCGGCGGTGTCGGCCACGGTGGCCAGCGCGCTGGTGGCGTTCGGCTTCGCGATGTTCCGCTTCCCCGGCCGCCGCGTGCTGTTCGGCGTGGTGCTGGCGACCATGATGCTGCCCGGCGCGGTGACGATGGTGCCGGTCTACCTGGAGTGGCACGCCCTGGGCCTGGCCACCACGCAGATCCCGCTGTGGGCGCAGAACCTGTTCGGCTCGGCGTTCTACATCTTCCTGCTGCGCCAGTTCTTCCTCGGCCTGCCGCGCGAGGTGTTCGACGCGGCCAAGGTCGACGGTGCGAGCCCGTGGCGGCTGTTCACCTCGATGGCGCTGCCGCTGGCCCGGCCCGGCCTGATCGTGGTGTTCGTGTTCGAGCTGAAGGCGGCGTGGACGGACCTGGTCAAGCCGCTGATCTACCTGCGCGAGCCGCAGCTGTACACGTTGCCGCGCGGGTTGAAGGCGGTGCTGGACCGGTTCGGCGAGGGCGGTGAGGAGCAGTGGGAGCTGGTGCTGGCCGCGAGCGCCGTCGCGACCGTGCCGATGGTGCTGTTGTTCCTGGTAGCACAGCGGCACTTCGTGCGCGGCACGGTCACCCAGCACGTCGAGTGACGGGTGGGATCCCGGCCGCCTGCCGGCCCGGTTCCGGGGCGTGTCCGGGCGATGCCCGAAGGTCACCGGGTGCCCGGCAGCTGACCTCGTGAAACGAGAGGTTGATAACATCGTGTCACGGCCGACGTGAGCCGTCCGCTCAACGAGGATGGCACCGTGACCAAGGCACAGAGAATCGCAGCGGCGTGGGCGGGCCTGCCCGCATCGGAGTTGATCGACCAGGTCCGCCTCCTGGTGAAGGCCCGGGACGCCGCCGCGCGCACCGTCTGGTCCGCCGTGCGCGAGAACCCGGTGATCGCCGCTCGCGTGCGCGGGGCCCTGGCGGGCTTGAAGGCCGAGTACCGCGGCCACCGCGACGAGGCCATGTGGTTGATGTGGATCGGACAGGTCCAGCAGCAGTTGGCGGTGCAGCCCACCGCGGAGCCGGAG
>NZ_JBFAAX010000753.1:0-2765 GCF_040639995.1 Actinosynnema sp. NPDC023658
CACACGAGGCGCCCACCCCGCGGCCGCCCCTACCAAACACCTCCCCCACCACCCCTACCGCCCCCCACCCCGCTTACGGGGCGGGGCCCCCACGACGCGCGCGACACGTCAGCCCGGCAGCGCGGGCAGCTCCCCGATCTGATCCTGCGTGGGCGGGGCGATGTCGACCGGCACGCCCCAGTCGCGGTAGTTCGCGACCACCTGCACCGTGTCACCGCCCTCGACCGGCGTGCGCACCTCGGACCTCACCGGCAGGTCCTGGTCGTCCACCCACAGCTTCAGCACCGACGCCTGCCCGTTCACCGTCACGTTCGCGGTGTAGCGGACGGTCTGCTTGCCGGACACGGACTCCTCGGCCTTGTCCACGATCCGCGCGCCCTCGGGCAGCGCCTTGCGGATGTCGGCGGTGTCGCGGATGTGCACGGCGACGTCGGCCATGGCACGGCTCAGCTCGTTGTCCGGGTCGTCCGGGTCGATCCTGAGCCACGGCTTGTCCGGCTGCGGCGCCTGCCCCTGCGGTATCCGCACGAAGATGCCGGCGGGCACCATCACGTACGCGACCTCCTCGGCGTCCGCGATGGAGATCCGGCACGACGCCGCGAAGTCGTCGGTGCGCAGCCCGCAGCTGCCCTTGCCGTTGGTCGCGAGGTCGAGGTCGACGGTCACCGACTTCCTGCCCTCGACGGCCACCCGGTTCGCCTCGGCCAACGCCTGCGGCGTGTCGAACGAGCGCATCGTCGACGTCGGCTCACCGGTGCACGCGGAAAGCGCGGCGGACACCACGACGGCGAAACCCGCCACGGCGGCACGGTTCCTGCGCATGCTCCTCCTCGGACCAGAATGGGAAAAGGGACTTCCTCCGCCACTCTAACGGCCGGTCGGAACATTCGGGACGGTCAATTCACAACTGTGCCGAACACCAAATCAAGGAAACGATTTTTGTCAGGGGCGTGACAATCACGGTCTCTTCACCGAGGCGAGCAGGTTGCGGGCGACCTCGCGCAGCTTCGTGTTGTGCTGCTGCGACTCGGACACCAGTCGGGCGAACGCCTGGTCGGCGTCGATGCCGTGCGCGGCCATCAGCACGCCCTTGGCCTGGTCGATCTCGGCGCGCGACCCCAGCGCGTGCTGGAGGTGGTCGATGAGCAGGCGGGCCCGGTCGTACCGGCGGAACCCGGTGATCGAGGTGGCCGCGGCGGTGACGAACAGCCGCACCAGCGCCTCGTCGAAGGGGTCGAACGCCCGTTCGTCGGAGCTGTACATGTTCAGCGCGCCGAGCACCTCGTGCTCGATCACGAGCGGCGCGGACAGGTACGCCCGCACGCCGACCGCCTCGGCGGCGTCCGCGAACTCGGGCCACTGGGACCGGCTGCCGTCGCTCGTCACCCGGACGGGGCGCTGGATCCGCACGGCCTCCAGGCACGGCCCGTTGCCCGCGGCGTACTGGTCGGCATCGATGGACACGACCTTCCGGTCGGTCGCCGCCGCCGTGGACGCGCCCTGCGGGCCGACCACGGTGACGCTGACGTTCTCCGCGTCCGGGATGACCCGGGACGCCGACTCGGCCAACTGCTGCAGGGCGTCGTTCAGGCTCTGCCCGTCCGCCAGGACGCCCGCCAGCTCCTCCAGCGCCTCGCTGGCCTCGTCCAGCAGGGAGGCCGGGACGTGTTCCTCGATGCTCACAGCCCTCTGTCTACACCCAGAAGGCCATAATCGCCCCAACCAAAGGGGGGTGACGGGGTGCGCGTGCTGCTCGTCGAGGACGACGACGGGGTCGCGGACGCCCTCGTCGAGGCGCTGGAGGCCAACGACCACCGTCCCAGCCGGGTGGCGCGCGGCGCGGACGCGCTCCTCGTCCACCGCGAGTTCGACCTGCTCCTGCTGGATCTGGGCCTGCCCGACACGGACGGCCTGGAGGTGTTGCGCAAGGTCCGGAAGGTGTCCCCGGTGCCTGTGCTCGTTCTCACGGCGCGAGGTGACGAGCGGTCGATCGTCCGCGGCCTGCGCCTCGGCGCCGACGACTACCTGGTGAAACCGGTCCGCCTCGGTGAGTTGCTGGCCAGGATGGACGCGGTCGCGCGGCGCAGCGCTGCGCTCACCGGACCGAAGGACCGCACGGTGCGCGTCGGTGACGTGCAGATCGACCTGGAGGGTCGGCGGGTGGTGGTCGGTGACGCGGAGGTCTTGTTGACCACCAAGGAGTTCGACGTGCTCGCCGCGCTGGCCAGCCGGGCGGGCACGGCGGTGAGCCGCCAGCAGCTGATGGACGAGGTGTGGGGCGACGCGTACCTGGCCGTGTCCCGGTCGCTGGACGTGCACCTGGCGGGGTTGCGGGCCAAGTTGGGCCGTCCGGGCCTGGTGACCACCATCCGCGGGTTCGGCTACCGGCTGGCGCCGGGCGGTGCCGAGAAGTCGGACGGGTGAGCGGATGCGCCGCCGCCTGCTGTTGGTGCTGCTGCTGTTCTCCGCCGCCGCCGTGGCGGGCTTCGCCGTGCCGCTGCTGTCGGCCACGGCCGCCGAGCGCACGCAGCGGTTCGTGCTCACCCGGACCGGCGACCTGGACCGGTTCGCGGCGCTCGCCCAGCAGGCCGAGACCACCGGTGACAGCGCCACCCTGGTGGACGAGGTCACCGCGTACGTCGAGCTGTACGGCGACCCGGTGGTGGTGGTCGACGCGCGCAGACGGCCGGTGGCGCAGGCGGGTCTGACGGCCGACGACCCGGCGTTGGCGCGGGTGCTGGACGCCGCGCTGCGCAACCAGCCCG